>CAMHDX010000013.1 GCA_946183895.1 uncultured Porphyromonadaceae bacterium
GGACCTCTCGCTGTACGCCGACTACACGTTCGGCAACCTGAACTATTATCGTGACGCTCCTCGCACTGCAGTGCAAGGTATCAACACATGGGGCGGCAATCCGTTGATTGTCAGCAACCTGGTTACTCAAGCCAACACTTGGGCGCAGGAGGAGAACATGCGTCGCAACTCATGGGCGACCAACATCTACCTGACCTACGAGAAGTCGTTCAACGACGCTCACAACCTCAAGGTTACCCTGGGTGGTAACGGTGAGGGTCGTCATCGCCGCTACTTCAGCGTGCGTCGCGCCGTGCTCACCGACAACGATTATCCCGAGCTGAACATGGCAACGGGCAACATCACCCTGCCGGGCAATCCCTACCACGATCATCGTGCGGCAGGTGGTTACTTTGGCCGCATCAACTATGACTACAAGGGCATCTACTTGTTGGAGGTCAACGGTCGCTATGATGGTTCGTCATACTTCCGCAGCGGCTCGCGCTGGGCGTTCTTCCCCTCGTTCTCGCTGGGATATCGCTTCAGCGAGGAGAAGTATTGGGACAAGCTGCGCCATGTGGTGTCTAACGCCAAGCTGCGTGCGTCGTACGGTTCGATCGGTAACGACCAGGATGTCGCCACCTACTTCATGAGCACCGTGTCGTCCTACAAAACCGGCGACGTCTGGTGGCTTGACGGTCCGGGCAACACCGCCGGCAAGATTACTCAGAACCAGATGCCTACCGCTGTCGACAGTGACCTGACGTGGGAGAAGGTCAAGACCATTGACGTGGGCCTTGACCTGGCGTTCCTCAATGACAAGATCACCGTTGGCTTCGACTGGTTCCAGCGCCGCACCGAGAACATGATTGCTCCGGCACAAACGCTGCCCGAGGTCTATGGTGCCGACACCCCGCTGACCAACGCCGGTACGCTGCAAACCCGTGGTTGGGAAATCAACCTGGGTCTGCGTCACACCTTTGGCGACTGGCTGCTCTACTTCAACGGCAGCATTGGTGATGCCAAGATCAAGGTTAAGCAGTGGAACAACGAGTTGCGCTTGCTCAACCAGTATTATAGCGGTGCGACCTATGGTGACATCTGGGGCTTCGAGACCGAGCGCTACTTCACCGAGGACGACTTCAACGGTCCCAACCTGAACAGCTCGGGCACAGTGACCAGCTGGAACTACAAGAGCGGTGTTGCCGACCAGACCGGCCTGCAACAGGGCAACTTCATCTACGGCCCGGGTGACGTCAAGTTCAAGGACCTGAACGGTGATGGCGTGATCGACTATGGCGAGGGTACTCCCGAGAACCATGGCGACCTCAAGGTGATTGGCAACAGCACTCCGCGCTTTGAGTACGGCTTCCACATCGGTGCCAACTGGAAGGGCTTTGACCTTGACCTATTCTTCCAGGGCGTGGGCAAGCGTGACGTGTGGACCACCGGTGCATTCGTGATGCCGCTCATGCGTGGTGCCGACGCCACCTATGCCAACCAGGAGAGCTACAACATCTACAGCTATGGCGGCACCGACAACCGCATTGACCAGGGTGCCGACTTCCCCGTGCTCTTCCCGGGTAACAATGGCCAGGGTGTTGCTCCCAACACCATTCTGCAAGCCGGTAACCACAACTTCTATCCCCAGACCCGTTATCTGGTGGACATGAGCTACTTGCGTCTCAAGAACGTGACTCTGGGCTACACCCTGCCGGTCGAGCTCACACGCAAGGCTTATATCCAGAAGCTGCGTATTTACTTCAGCGCCAACAACCTCGCGTTGCTCCACAAGGGTAGCGGTGACATCCCCGTTGACCCCGAAATGAACACCAACACAGCCAACGGTGCTTGGGGCCGTACCAACCCCATCACCCGCGCGCTCTCGTTCGGTCTGCAACTCACTTTCTAATGTATTGTTTGACAACTTCAACTTAGATACAACTATGAGAAAGAAATTATTATACATTGCTGTCCTGGCTGTTGCAGCAGGCTCTATGGTGAGTTGCAACGACACGTTTGACAAGGAGCCGCTTGACAGCATTATCGTCAATGCCGAGTACTGGAGCAATCCCGCCAATGTCCAGAGCCAGCTGAACCGCTTCTACGAGCAGTTCAAGGGCTACGGCAACGGTGCGAGCACCAACGGCACATTCTACTTCAATGCGCTGAGCGACGACCAGGTGGGCAGCAACTTCAAGAACTGGCTGTACACCAACGTTGCCGCCACTAATGGCAACTGGAATGACCCGTACACTGAGATTCGTCGTGCCAACTACGTGATCGAGGGTGTGGGCGAGTCTTCGCTCACCGATGCCCAGAAGGCCGAGTACCTCGGCGTGGCTCGCCTGATGCGCGCCTATGAGTACTATCTGCTCGTGCGCGCCTTTGGTGATGTGCCCCTGGTGGACAAGGTGCTGAGCGTTAACAGCAGTGAGCTGTACGGTCCGCGCACCGACCGCGACGAGGTGATGAACTTTGTGCTCGAGGACCTCAACTACGCTGTGGCTAACATCCCCGAGAACTCGTCAAAGGTGAACTTCAACCGCGCTATGGCTAACGCCATCAAGTCGGAGATCTGCTTGTATGAGGGTACTTATTGCAAGTATCGCACCCAGGCGGAGAACGGCAAGGCGCCTGATGCCGGTCGCGCATCGACCTTCCTGGGCGAGGTGGTCAATGCCTGCAACTACATCATGGGCAAGGGCTACAGCCTCAGCGCCAACTATGGCGACATCTACAACTCGCTCGACCTGAGCGGCAATAGTGAGATTATCTTCTTCAAGAACTATGCCGCCTCCATCATGATGCACTCGCTCATTGACTACACGTCATCGTCAACCCAGATGGACGGCATGTCGCGCGACGCGTTTGACGCCTATCTGTTCACCGACGGCAAGCCGTTGGCAACGACGAGCCTTGACAAGAGTGACGCCGGCGTGCTGGATGGCGACAACATCTCGCTGGAGCCGCTGCTGGCAGTGCGTGACAAGCGCTTGGCTGCCGTGATTGACCATGTGCTGCTGTACAATGGCCGTCCCAACCAGCGCAAGAGCGACGACATGGCAATGACCGCGTCGACCGGCTATGGTGTGGCTAAGTTTGACAACCTGTCGCTGCCCACCAGCTCGCGTTCGGTGGGTAACACCAACTACACCGACGCCCCGCTGTTCTGGCTGGCAAAGACCTATCTGGAGTTTGCCGAGGCTAAGGCTGAGCTTGGCTCGCTCACCCAGGCTGACCTGAACAACACTATCAACAAGCTGCAGGCACGTGCCGGCTTGCCCAATCTCTCCATCACCCCCGATGCTGACCCTGCCAACAACATGAACGTCAGCAACCTGTTGTGGGAGATTCGCCGCACTCGTCGTTGCGAGTTGATGTTCGACGGCTTCC
Organism: uncultured Porphyromonadaceae bacterium; assembly: GCA_946183895.1. Taxonomy (GTDB): domain Bacteria; phylum Bacteroidota; class Bacteroidia; order Bacteroidales; family Muribaculaceae; genus Sodaliphilus. Next base: position 3,376 of record CAMHDX010000013.1, read on the forward strand.
GCTACTGGGACCTCATCCGCTGGCACCAGCTTGACAAGCTGGATACCACCAAGTATCCCAACATCCTGTTGGGTGCTAACGTCAGTGGTGATCCCGCGGCTGCTTCGAACTCAGGTTTGACCCTCACGGGCACCTACATCAACGCCGGCAAGGGTATGAGCCGCAACTTTGAGGCTAAGCACTACTTCTATCCGGTCCCGTCGGGTGAGATTCGTGTCAACCCGCAGTTGGTTCAGAACCCCGGCTGGTAATCAGCTCGCATTGACAGGACTCGGTCCTGCCGATAGATAATCGTTAAGCGGGTGAGTGACACCGAATGGTCACTCACCCGCCTTTTTTCGGCACGGTTGTTGTCGCAGATGGGTCGGCCTTCAGCCGACATGGTGTGAGTGACCAGAACCCCGCTTGTCGCCGCGAGCGGCTCCAAACGGGGTTATACAGATTATTCGACCTGCGGTCGATGATGTCCTACAGTTCTCTCAGTATAATACAATATCTTGCTAAACACAAGGTATGGTAGGTGCCCCAATTTTTATCGGACAGCAATAAAAAAACTACGCGGGTTCATGTGACCCTGACAGCCTGTCGATGGCCTCAATTAGGCTGAATGCGGTAACCGTCTCGCCGGGGATGGCGTAATCGTTGCGATATTGTTCTACCTGCCGCTTATAGTCATCGGCCGCTTGGGTATCGCGATTATACAGCAGCTCGTAGGCGTAGAGGACAGCGCACTTGACGGACGAGTAGCGACTATTGGCCTTGACGTAACGCTCAAGCTGCACGGTCCACAACTGTTCAACGATTTCCCGTCGGTTAGAAGTCATCAGTTCCAGCATCACACACTCGCTGGCGGTTTCCATCTTGTATAGTTGAGGCAGCTGCTTGCCAAGTGAGAGTATCTCCTCGGCTACCAGTCGCGCTTTCTCGTATTCTCCGCGGTCCTCAAGCAGCATCATGTAGGTGCCGCGGGCCGAGAGCTGCAGGCTGTCGCTCTGTCCGTCTACCGGATTGTCCTCAATCCACTCGGCCGGCACATCGCTGATGCGTATGCCGCGACTCATCTGCCCGACTATCTGGAGCGAGTGTACGAAGTAGCGGCGGCATGACGGTTGGCGCCACATCTGCAAGATGTTGTGCCCGTCGTTGCTGACACCGCCGATAATCATGGGCACACCATTCATCAGGACCATGTACATTCCCACAAAAGCCATCATGCCCAGTAGCGCGAACCCTATCATCGAGGGGTTGAGCCACCGCAGGAGCATCACGCTGATGATGGCCACAGCGAGATTCATCAGTACCCCGCCCGCGTTGTACCAGAACCATGGTGCCGTTTCCGGGCGCACGTCCTCGGGTAGCTCAAGGAGGCACTGGCCGCCGGTGCCGGCGATGTGGTAACGTCTCCACCGCAACCCGCTATCGGTCTTGACCAGTGTGTACTTGAAGATGCGGAACGACACGAACCGGAAACCCGTTAGCAGGCCGGCTATCAAGTGGCCTGTCTCGTGCAGTATAATGTGAATCACGGCCGCCAAACACATCGAAATGAATGTGGCACCTATAGCCACACACAGTCGTGCCCAGTTAATGCCCTGCTCCGGTGCAGTGGCCGCGGACGGACTACCGCCAGCTATCCAGACGAGCAGCATCACGCTGCCGTAGCCGATGGCCACTCCGGCCAGCATGCCGAGTATAAGTCGCAGTATTTTTCTCATCGTATTTTCGTGTTGCGTTGACCCTTTGAAGTTGTCAGTGTTTAACCGGTGACTCGTTGCCTGAGCCACATGCCTAAGAAACGATCGTAGACGATGTAGCTGTCATGGTAGCGGTAAATCAGTTGTCGTTCTGGCGGTCACAAAAGTATTCCGCCCCCTTGTATCCATAGGTCACAAACGGATTGTTTATCAGCTTCATATCGTCACTTCATATTTTACGCAGCGCAAATTACGCAATTCTATTTGACAACACCAAATTTCCGGGCATGAAAAGTGAAAATCTTTACCCCTTTCCCCTTTCCCCATGAGAAATATTCATATTTCGACTTTGCGCAGCATGCTGCGCGCCGGCGACCCCGTCGACCTCAAGCTCTGGACCAAATCGGGAGAGATCCAGGAGTGGAGAAATTGCATACCGCTACGCTACAATTTCTACAAAGGTACACAGCAGTTCAAGCTGCTCAACTCCGGGCAAATCAGACAAGCTCGAATTTGCTGTATCTTCGAGGTCAACGGATTGGAAATTTTCCTATAATATAAACGTTTATATTATTCGTTTGCAACGACTTTCCAATAGCCGCCACGAGCACCACCAACACGCACAAGGTGTCCTTGCTCCTTAAGCCGCTGAATGTGTTTCTGTATGGCAGATTGGGAAATGCCAAGAACCTGCGATAGTTCTTTCCTGGAAATGTTGGGCTCTGACGAAAGGATGGTGAGTAATCGGTCTGCCGTTTTCTGACCACCTTTCTGACCACCTTTCTGACCACCTTTCTGACCACCTTTCGATGGCAGGAAATAGGTTACGGTTGAATAGAGCAAGTTCGTTTCAAACGCGACATCGCTACCTGTTAATTCTTTCCATTTGGCGATTTTGTCAATACCATAACCTGCGTTTTCTGACAACCTCGCATAGCGGAACAAGTTGATGATTGTCGGGTTTCGCGGCAATGACACGTTGCGCGCTTTCACCTCGGCAATACCAATGATAAACGTGCCCGGGTTTTGGAACTCAATGCGGTTGTCAAACACTCGGATTGTTGGGTGCATCGAGCTGAAATAGTCGGTGTGGGCGCACAGGTTGACCAACCCCTCGCGCAAGCAATAGAGTTGCGAGTTGTCCTCGCCGGCGAAACCGCTCCCTTGCCGGAACAGACAAAAGCTCATATCACACCTTATAATCACACCATTAACGTCATATTCAGAAGCCAATTCATGCAAAAAAGGTTACCTTTGCTACGCGAATAACGTTTTTTTCAAAAAAAGTTGCGATTTGGGGTTTAGTAAATCGAACTTTGCGTGTATATAAAGTGTATGACGGACAAGAAACTACAAATCGAGCGGCTGTTTCGGAAGCATTACAGGGCGATGTATCGGCTCGCGTGCATCCTGCTGCACGACGGGGACGAGAGCAAGGACATTGTGCACGATGTTTTTGCCCAACTTCTCGCTAATGATGCCCTGCTCGGTGAGGCGACCGCCGAGGCGTTTTTGCTTTCATGCGTGCGCAACAGGTGCTTGAACGAGATTCGCAACCGCAAGACCCACGAGCGTGTAAAGCAACTGTTCATGCTCGATGAAGACTTGGAATACACTTCTCCCGAAGAATTGGAAACGGAAATCAAAGCCTTGCATGTGGGCATCACAAAGTTGTTCCCGCCCATCTGTCGTGAAATCATAATGCTGCATTTTGCCGAAGGATTGACCTTCCGCGAAATTGCGGAGCGCATGGGCGTGAGCGAGACCACCATCTACAAGCATCTGCGCGGCGCACTCAACCAATTACGTCAAACACTTAAAAACGCTGAGCAATGAGAAAAACAGAACAACTGCTGGAGATGCTTGAGCATCCCGAGCGATATAGCGAAAGTCAATGGCAAGAGATACTTGCCGATGATGAGTGCCGGGAACTGTACTCGATGATGGCGAAAACCCAAGGTGCTTTCGCCGCCGATAATGTCGACGCAGAAGTCACAGATGAAATGATTGATGCCGAGTGGCAAAGATTGTCGTCGGCACCTCACAAAAAGGCTGAGATAGCGCCACTGTGGCACAAGATCTCCGCTGCCGCCGCCATCGTGGTCGCTTTCTTCGGCATCACAATCGCTGCTGTGCAAACCAACTTCTTTGGCTTTGTCCAATCTAAAGAAAAATCGGAGAATGACACCGAAACTACCGTTAAAGAGGAGAGAACAGAGGTGACACTGGATGAAGTCACCATTGAGCAAATCACCGACACGATAGCAACAGCAGAACCTCACCTCTATGACAATGTGCCGCTGGAGCAAATCCTCAACGACCTCGCAGCGCGTTACAACGTCACAGTGGAATACCGCAACGCAGACGCACGCTCATTGCGATTGTACTATGAGTGGCAGCCGGACTATACGCTCGACAAAGTGATTGAGATGCTCAACAACTTCGAGTCGTTCACAATTCAACGCGAGGGAAATAAACTAATTGTTGAATCGTCACAGGAGGGCAAGCAATGAAAAGAATACTGGCAATTATACTGATGTTGTGCGCTCTTGTAAATACCATCACCGCACAACGCATCACCCATAACTTCAACAACGCGTCGATGAGCGACGCGCTGAAGTACATCCAGCAACAAACAAGCAAGCACAAAATCATATTCATCTACAACGAGCTTGAGGACTTCAAGGTTACGACTTCGGTCAAAGGCAAGTCGGTGCCTGAGGCCGTCAAACAAGTCATCGGTTTCTATCCCATCCGCATGGCGCAGAGCAAGGACAATGAAATCTATGTAGAGTGTACCCACAAGACCGACCGCCACCTCACTGGCCGCGTGGTCGATGAGAAAGGCCTGCCCCTGGAGTTTGCCGATGTGCGGTTGCTCAACCCCTCAGATTCGGCCTACATCACCGGTGGCGTGACCAACGCCAGTGGCGTGTTTGTTATCCCTCTCGATCAACAGCGAGTCATCGCCCGCTTCAGCTACATCGGCTACAAACCCGTGTATAAACTATGTTCTCGTGAAAACGTAGGCACCATCCAGCTGCAAATCGAAGCCACTCAACTCGGCGAAGTAACCGTGAAAGGTGCCAAACGCCTTGTTCGTTCAACTGAGCGTGGACTGATAGCCAATGTGCAGGGTACTGTGTTGGAAAACTTCGGTTCGGTAAATGAGATGATAACCCATTTGCCGTTGATGATGAGCGATGGAACAGTTGCCGGTCACGGTAAGCCCGAAATCTACATCAACAACAAGAAAGTGCGTGATGCCTCAGAACTCGAACGTTACCGCGCCGATGAAATCCTGTCGGCAGAAATCATCACTAACCCTGGTGCGGAATATGGTGCGGAAGTCACATCTGTCATCCGACTGAAAACTGTCCGTAAAACTGGTGAGGGCTGGAGCGGAAACTTCTCTATGGCCTATCGCCAAGGAAAAGAGAACTATGCAAATGGGAATGTTTCGCTAAACTATCGCACCCGCAATGGCATGGATTTCTTTGCCAGTGGCTATCTGACACACAATAACCAACTCTACAACAGTAATTCCGAAGACCAGTTGCAAGCATCCTCTGTTTGGGACTACCATCGCAAAGGGGAATGGCTCTACCATTTCAACTACTTCTTTGGTGACCTCGGATGGAACTGGGACATAAGTGAGCACCATTCCATCGGTATGAGATATACGCTGTTCCGTTACTTAGGCAATAAGCCAGACCTCCGAAGCTTTGAGGAGACAACTTGGCAAGATGGAACGGTTTTGGAAAGTGGAGATGCAAAAACCTTCACAACACGCAAACCTAAGGCCAGCCATAGCATCAACGCCTACTATGTTGGAGAAGTCGGCAAGTGGAATATTGACTTCAGCGCCGACTATTACAGGGCCCCTTCTGTTACAGAGATGGAGGGAGGAACCATCGGGGAACCCATTGTCAGCAGTAGCAGCACCGCCATGAATGAACTTTTGGCCGAGAAACTGGTCGTCACGGCTCCTGTATCCAAAGGTCACCTGACTTTCGGAGAAGAGGTGTCTGGCGTTGACCGAAGCACAGATTTCGTACAAAGTGGATATGCCGCCGACAATCATGTCCGTCAGCAGACAACCACATGGGCACTCTTCGCCAACTACTCATTGACACTTGGCAAGTTAGAGCTCACCGCCAGTCTGCGCTGGCAGAATGAACAGAACCGCTACGACGTTGACGGCAAGCGTAATGACGAGATGAGTCCCGACTATCATGTACTCATCCCCAAGGCATCCGTCAACTACCAAACGGGAAATTGGAAGCATAAATTGGCATTCTCCACTTTCCGCATCAACCCCTCCTATTGGTCGCTGTCGTCTGATGTTCACTATCGCAGTAAATACGAATACGACATGGGAAACCCGTTCCTAAAACCGCAGACATCCTATCAGCTCGCTTGGTCAACACAGTGGAAATGGGCATACATCGAGGCATATTACAAGTACAACAAGAACACCAGCCGCTCATTCCAGTATGCCTACGATGACGAGAATCACCCTGGTGTCATGGTGATGACCTACCTTAACAGCCCCAAGCGGCAATTTTACGGAATCAATCTCAACCTCTCTCCAAAAATCGGCATCTGTCAGATGAACTATTCCGCAAGTCTATATTTTGTTGACGAAGACTTAGCAGCCCTCGGCATCACCCATAAGTGGAACGGACTCTGTACGGACTTCACGCTCGACAACACCTTCACCTTGCCCCATTCGTGGATGCTGAACCTCAAAGTCGGTTTGACACCTTATCAGGAATCATGCTGCGCCCAAGTACAGACTACTGGCTTCGTCAACATCCGTCTCAGCAAGCAATTCCTGAAAGACAAGAGCTTGAGTGTCGCCATCCTCGCCAACGACATCCTGCATACGCAATACATAGAGATGACAGCCTACAGCGGTATTAATGTCCGTACTCAATTCCGCCAGTACAATGATTCCCGTCGCATAGGCATCGACATTTCATGGAAATTCAACGCCACCCGCAGCCGTTACAAGGGCAGCCATGCTGGACAGAGTGAGCGCAACCGCTTGTAAGCACACAGTAAACAACTTTTTCTACTCAGCCGTGGGCGCATCCGTGTCTCGGCTGAGTAATTCCTTGTCTTTTAAGACACCGATACAACTCCATAATTTTGCGGTAACAAAATCGCAGAATTATGGAGTTAAATTTTAATAGTGTAGAAATGTCACGCGAGCCGAGAGCAGAGGCATGCTCGCTTGACTATGCCGAGGCGAAGCTGACATTCAACTCCGTTGAGACCATTTATCACTTTGCGGGTCTCGTCCTGGCGGTCACAAAAGTATTCCGCCCCCTTGTATCCATAGGTCACAAACGGATTGTTTATCAGCTTCATATCGTCACTTCATATTTTACGCAGCGCAAATTACGCAATTTTCTTTGACA
>CAMHDX010000014.1 GCA_946183895.1 uncultured Porphyromonadaceae bacterium
ACTGTTCGCAACCGTCCGTCGCGATAATCGAGGCTATAGCACTCGACTACCTGCTCGGCGACATTCACCTTGACGTAGTGGGTCAACAACGAGTCGCTGTTGAACACATAGTGCACGGTCATGCCGTCGCGCTGCCCCACCGACACGCACGACACATCAGGCGGAAAACACAGGTCTACCGCACGCAGTGGCGTGTAGACCTCGTCGACCATGGGAGGGCGGGCGCATGAGGCCAGCACCGCCGCCAGCACTGCGATTACCACTACCTCTATATAGCAGATTGTTCGTTTCATGCTTACTCTATATTAAAGTGTGATAGCAGGATGTCCAGCAACTTGTCGTCGTCGCTCGCATCGTTATCGGTGACGCTGACCGCCGCATAGGTCACACCGCTAAACTGCATCTCCATCGCCGAGACGAAGTTGCCCAAATCCATATCCTTCAACACAAAGTTACGCAGCGTGTCGGCGTTCGCGGTAGCATAGTCGACGCCCAGATAGCCGGCATCAGCCTTTGCCAGCACCACTACAGCATTAATCTCGCTCAAATTGTGCCCGGTGCGCTCAATTATCGATGACAGATGGCTCATGGTCTCGTCCAAGTTGTACAGCGGATTGTGCCCATTGCTCTTGAGCCACTTGCTCAAGGCAGCTGAGGGCTGGGCGCCACACACCGTCAGCGCCGGGTCAATCACGAGGACTATTGTCTCGACATGACTGTAGAAGTCCATCACCGTCGCCTGTGAGGCACTATCGTAGTTCTCGCCGGCGACATCCCACCAGTGGGTGTGCCAGGGCACATCGCCCTGCCCCACCATCTTCATGATGAGCGCCTCGGGCCGCCTGATCATGACCTGCACCGCATGGGTGTATTGCTCGGCATCGGTCTGGAACGAGCCGCCACGCGTCATCGCCTCGTGCTTGCGGTCAATGTCGGTGTCGCGCGTCTTGTCCACCTGGCGGGCACGACCGCCCATGCGCGAAAGCAGGCGATACAGCAAGCCGTACATCAGCCACGACTTGCCCGTGCCAGGTCCGCCCACAAAGCCGATGTGCACATCGGTGCCGAACGTCTCCTTGCCTTTTAATGTGACACTGTAGCCGCAGTCGCGACACCGCCGCGGCAAGTTGCCCTTGCCGTTGAGCAGCATAGTCGGCACCCTGACCTCATGGTCGTCGTCCTTGCGCAACGTGTGATGAAACACGCCGTATGGGCCCGGGTGCAACGCCACCGGATAGGGCCGCCCCTCAACGATGTAGTCGTAGTTGCTGTGACCACAACGGGGACACAGGTGATGCACATTATAGTAGCGCATCACACACCACTCGAAGGCACTGACCAGTCCTACCACAAGCAACACCGCCAGCGCGACCGCAAGAAAAATCACAATCGGAGCCAGCACGACAACCAGCAGCAACTGCCACGTGCCCATAAACATGTCGGCAACCCACCCGAACACATTCAGCGAATTCAGTGCGTCCTCACCCCACGCCACCAAGGTGTTGCCGGTCGCCTTGAACCAATCCTCGGCGGCGATAAGAATGCCGCCTATCACCAATGCCACTACGCCAAAAGCGGCGCCGCCGCTATCACGACTGGCAATGCCAAAAAAGCCCAGGACGGCAGCTATATAACCGATGATGATAAGAGCCCAAAACAGGATTTTCACCAGCCACATCACTCCCCACAGCACGACACCGACCAGCAGGATGAGAATCACCGCCGTCAGGAAACTGCCGGCAATGGCGCCGGTGAGCGACAAGACCGCGCGATAGGGCTCCTTGTTGAACATCCACATGCGACGCAGTCCCAGCGGGGTGCGCACACCGAGGAACGACGAGAACACCTGCCCGCCGTGCTCAAGTATATATAGCGTGTAGATAGTGAACACCAGTGTCAACACAATCAGTATCCATGACAACACTGTGCCCGGCCCGCCACTCAAAACAAACGTGTAATATGCCTGGTCGACTATCTCTTGTAAATATCGCATCAACTATCGGATAAAAGGGTTTGATGGGAATGTGGGTAGACTTCACTTGAAAAAGAAACCGCGCACAGTGCGTTTGAGCGCACTTAACAACGTTGAGCTGTCCTCAATCGCTTTGACAACAGCGGCATTGTCCTTGTCGGCACTCAAACGGCGCGCCACGGCATCGCGCACCGCGGCATCCCACTTGAGCATGTCCAGCAGGTCGCGCATCACCTCGCCGCGATGCTTGTCAGTCGTGTTGTGCCACACCGACGTCAACACCTGCGCGATGAGTGCCGGTTGCCTAGCGGTAGACAACTCATTCACCACTTGCGCCACATCGTCAACATCGGGCCTGAACGACACCCACCGCTCGAGCAGTCGGGTCATGTACTCGTCGTCACTCCCACGCCGGCGAGCGAGCGTAATCACTTGACGCGAGAAAGCAGTCTCGGGCACCTCGCCGGCAACAACCTGACGTAATATCGCCAAGCGCGTGGCGGCACTTTGAGGCAACTCCACCCCGCAGTCAGCCACCTTGTCAAGCAACTCGGCAGTAGGTTCGGTCACGCTATCGGTAAACCATGAGTTGACATAGGCAGTGAGCAACTCGGCAACAGCCGGCTTGGCATTATCATCCACCCCGGGCAGCACCGACAAGACCTCATCGGCATAACTTGCCCGCGGATACAACCGCTCGACTGTCGCCACCTTGTCAGATAACGACGAGCCCAGCAGCATCGGGACAACCGTCGCCGCTGAGGTCGACAATGCGTCGCCAAAGAAGTAGGCAAGCATCTCGCGCCATGTGTCCGAACCGGTCACACCGCTCATTGCCGCGACAAATCGATGGTAAGGCACACGCTCAACAGGTTTGATGACATCAATCAACGTCTTGACGCCAACGCTGCCCGCCCACTGCGACAGCCGCGGCGACACCTCGTCAAACAACGCATTGCGCACTGCCAGCCGCGCATCGTCGGTTATCGTGACACGACCTGCGCCAATGGTTTGCATAGCCTTCAGTGCATTAACACAGCGGCGCTCATCCCTGCTGCACAGGCCGCTGTCAACCGCATCGCTGAGCCTGTTCAACACTCTGGTTTGCTCCTGCGCGGGAATGGTTTGCATCGCGCTCAGGATAGCCGACAAGCGGGCACTCTCAAGGTCGTCGACAGCCAGTGGCTCGGCACTGTTACACATGGTGAACAACTTGATGACCATGTCAAGGTCCTGACGGTCGGCATCGGTGGTCATGCACAACAGGGCAAACTTGTTGAGCATGAGCGCATCGCCCCCCGAGGCAATATCAATCAGGTGATTGTACAGTTGATTAAACTCAATGTTTGTGACCGGATAATGGCCCTCGGCATCAACCACATCCATCATGTTGACCGAGATGTTGTACGCCACATCAGGTATGTCGGTACACGTCTGGTCCACCATCACCACATTGAAGTCAATGGGCATCCCACCCTTGTTGTAACCCGAGAGCAACGAGATGTCAGCCGTGAGCTCGGCGGGCAGCACCGAGAGCGCCGCAATCAACTCCGGCGTATCGTCGGCCCAAGCCTTGATGACCACGCCCATCGGATTGTCAGGATGCTTGGCCCGGTAACGACGTGCCTCAATCAGAGCAATGGCGATGTGCGCCACACGCTCGTCGACAGGCACGGCAATCGCCGCGAGGTCCGCGACATCCAGCTCGCCCACAGGCAGCGGTGTCGGCTCGCCCGAGACCAGCGCCACGAGCTCGGCATTGTCGGGCGACACACGCCGATTGTGAGGCAGGAACACATCGCGGGCAAGCGCCAGGCGAAACACCTGCGGTGGCGGCAGCGTGTCGAACACCAACGTGTGTGCCACATAGTTGGAGCCCACGCGCTGGAATGCCTCGTTGCCCGAGAAGAAGCCGTAGTCGGCGGCAATATAGGTCGAGCGGCCCACCGCGTACGCCTTGCCGTCGCCGGCAGCCAGCTTCTTGAAGCTGAACACCGGGGGAATCTTTTCAAGCGCCTCGGGATTAGTCCGCATCTGCTCCAACGTGGGGCGGCGGTCCAAGTCCACATTAATATTAAGGCGCATCAACGTGTTGACGCGCTCGGCCTCGGCGCCATCGATACCGTTACTCAATGTGCGAATGCCGAATCCGGCACGTGACGTCACCAGCGACTTCTCAGTTGAAGCGTACAATAATTGGTTGTATCGCAGTTTCATGATTTATCTGAATTTTGGAGTGCGCTCACAAGCGCGATTTGAATTTATAACCGAGTTGCAGCAGTATCCACAACAACGGGTCTAAAACACGATAGGGCTTGGGCTGATTAGTTAACTTGTTGCCCGCAGATGGTGCCGACCCCAGTGCAGAGAAACCAAAGAAGTGGTAGTTAGTGAAGAACCGCGAGATGAGCTCAAGAAAGTTGTTCTCTTGCCAATACTCGTTAAGCGCTGCCTTGATTGCATCGCTGACACTATCAAAATCCCTGTGGTCCAACCCCTTGCCGTCAAGGTAATGGCTATTGATGTCACTTGACAAGTTGGGCAGGGCACGCGAGAGCGTGGGGTGATTGAGGATGGCGTCAAACTTGCTGAAGGCAAACGCTATGGGAGTGCGCTGAAAACGCTTAGTGTCGCGTGAGGGTAATTGATCGAAGTATTGTATCAACTTGGCGAAAATGTCGTCAAACTTGGGATTGGCGGCACTGATGGGCGGCAACTTGTAGATAGGTTGCAAATCGCGGTGCACACTAGGGATGGTAAACGAGTCCAGCAAGTAGATGATGCCATCGGCAGCCTTGAGAAATTTGACATCGGCATTCTCGCTGGTACCGTCTGACGAACTCATGTGACCCAAGATGTTGGCAAAATTCTCACCTGCGGTGTCATAGAACACGAGGAAGATGGGCGGCTTGCGGTCTTGAACCAACTTGTACACCAGCGGCACGCGCGTCAACTCGTCGTTGACATCGGTACCCTCAAAGCAGGTGCCCTCCTCGTAGAGCTGGTGGTAGAACTTCGACTTGTAGCGCTCGGTGGTGCTCAGTTTGTCACTATCCAGATAATCAATGGGTTGAATGGGAGTGCCCAACTTGTTCATGTGCTTGAACATCTCGGTTATCAACACAGTGATGTAGTTGGTCTTGCCGCTGTTGCGGGCGCCGACAATGGCGATGATGCGTCCGCCGGTCTCGATGTACTGCCGCTGCAGGCTGTTGTGGCAGCAGGGACACACCGTGTTGACCGTAGAGATGCCGCACACGTCGCACTTGCACTGCTCGGGCGTGAACAGCCTGATGCCTGTGGGATTAACGATGTGCCCCTTGATTTTATCATCGGGCACCTTGCCGTAGAAGGTTTGCAACGGGCGGTCGGGCTCGGTATAGGACGTACAGGTGCGATTGGTGCACCTGAATGCCACATTGCGCGGTGAGAACCGCGTGAAACAAAACGGACAAGTGATTTTATCAAAAAACATGGTTATCGGGTGGGTTAAAATTATACGCTTTGTCAAGTTGCAATGAGAGATGCCGGGCGCACCACCAGTTTGGCATCCTCGTCGGCTGGAGTGAGCAGGAAGTGTATGGGCACTCCCCGCTGCACCGGATCGTACAACACCATGAGTTCATATGGCTCACCTACCGGCACCTCACCGGCTGTGATGATAAAGTTGGGCTCGCGGACCGCCAGATTGAGCGGCACTGCCCCCTCGCCAATGTAGACCTTGACATCACATGGCAATGGCGACGTGCAGCGGAGCTTGAGCGTGAACTTGCCGTTGGGACGGAACCAGCTGCGACCCTGCTTGAGCGAGATGAGCTCCAACTCCACCGGGCGCAGCACAAACGAGCGTGATACAGGCTCAGACCGCCGATTGTCAACGACATTATAGACATCAACGCGAGCGCCCTCGGTCGACTCGGGAAAAACAAACGCATGCTTGGCATCGGGACAGTTGGCGCGCGTGAACTCCACGCGTTGCTCGCCGGCGGTGGTCAGCACGAGCAACACCCGCTCGGTGTCGTCCCAGCTCCATGCCACGTCAATGCGGTTGTCGGTGCGCTTGATGGTGACGTCTTGGGGTTTGACAAGCGAGCGCACTGCCACCGGCTCTCCGGCGACACCCAACCCAGCCTTGATGGTGACCGGCAGGAAGTAGCGAGTGCCCGAAAAATCCTTGTTAACAACACATGAGTTGCCCGTCACTTGCAGCTGGCGATACTTCATGGCGCTAACATTGACCGTGTCGTTGCGGTGCTGAGCGAATGGCTCGCCTTGTGAGACAAAGATAAGGACCGATTGCCCCGCCGGCGGCATGCCCCACGATAGTTGCGCCTGTCGCTCACCATCGGTCACACTGATGGCGACTGGTTGGGGAGGCGCTGTCGCAGTCAACGTGATCGGCACACCGGGCGACACGACTTCGTTACCCATCACGTCGGCAAACACGACCGCCACAACATATTGCATGGGCCGGTCAGGCGTGAGACCTGCCTCGGTAAATGTGTTGCCATTGACTCTAAAGACCGCACCACCGGGGCGTGTCACCTTGAGTCCCCGTGCACCCGCGGGTAGCACACACGTCACTGCCACCGCATTGAGCGACACCGCCATTGACACCTGCGACGGGTCAATATCGGTTGCCAACATCGCCGGCGCGGGCGCGACAGCGAGCGCGCTCTTGACCGTGCCGCAAGTGCAATAGGCAGCGTAGAAGTAGCTCTCGCCCGCCTTGACCTTGACATCGGTCACCTCGGTGGCAGTCACATCTTGGGCCACGACCGTGCCATCATTGTGCGATGCGGGCTGACTACCCGCCTTGCGTATCACCGTCACCTTGACAAACCGCGAGGACAATGGCGCCCAGCGCACCTTCACCGACCGCCCTGCCGCCTGCACGGCGAGCGACGACGGGGGCGACGGCGGAGTTGTCGCCAGCTTGGTCTGAGCCTCCACACAGTCGGCACACAGGTCAAGTGCCTGCATGTACAGGTCTATGCGCTTGCCGGCATCGGTCATGGTGGACGCTTGCTTGACCAAGCGAGTGGCCGCATCGGTCTTGGACCGCACCGATGCAGCAAGCGCGGCGGCGGTGCTGCCCAGACGCGGCAACAACGGCAATGCGGCGAAGTACTTCTTGTCGTTGACCAGCCGCTTAATCTCCGCCTCGACCTTGCCCGCCTCGGCATTGATATGATCAATACGGCGGCGCAACTCGGCAATGCCTTCCATACCGGGCCACGCGTCGGTGGCAGTGTTCAGCTGGGTTGTTGCCAGCGCGATGTCACCATTGCTGAGCGCTTGCTTGGCACGCTCCAGTGCCTCGGGCGCGCGGCGCATATTATAGAGGTTGAAACCGCAACCATTGTGAGTGCAGTAACGCTCATTCTGGTCGACCGAGCGGTGTCCGCACTGCGGGCACACCACCGCCACGGGCATGCTGCAGTTGGGGCAAATAGTCGCCTTGTCGGGCACAAAAGATGAGCAAAATCGGCACATCACGCCGGCTCCGGCACCACTGCCGCCAACGGTACTCTCGATGATAGTCACACCACATGCCTCTGCCTTGTGATAAATCTTGTACTCAGCCTCGTCGCGGCCCATGCCGCCGTCAATGCACTGCTTGAGCATCTGCTGCAGCGCGCGACCGTCAATCACGCGCGCCGAGCCCTTGGCAATCAACGCTATCGCCTCCTCAACCGGCTTGAAGGCCTGGTTGCCCACCGTCTTGTCGTAGGAGGCACGGTCAGCCGCCGACAGCAACAATGTCTTGCAATAGCCTATCAGGTTGATGCGAGGCACCTTCTCGGGGTTGGATGCCTGCTTGTCTTTCCAAGATTCATATGCGCTATCGCTCGCAGTGCTGATAGCATCTTGAGACGCATTCTCCGGCACACCGATTACCTCGTAGAGCGAGGCGCAATGCACCTCGGCCAGATTGCGGCTAATGTCGTCCATGACGGTGCTACTCAACTCAGGCACACGGTCATAGCCCGGCGGTGGCGACCACTTGAAGGTGCGCGGCGCACGCACTCGCGCACCGATTATCTGCAGCACCTCGTCGCGGCTAAAGTCCTTGTACTTTGCCACGAGCGCGTCCAGCTGCTTGGCATCAATCGAGCCTGCCACCACCAGCAGTGCCGCCTCGCGGCGCAGGTCCTCCCTCGCCTTCTCCACCGCCTTCTTCTCCAGGTCGCCAAACTCACGGGCATGCTGCGCAATAAGGCCGGGGGTGGCATCAATCTGCTTGAGGATATCCGAGATCTCCTTCGACAACTTGGGATTCATCGTTGCCGAGCGACTACGCATCTTCTTGAGCGCTGTCTTGACTTCCTCCTCGTTGACCGGAGCACCGGGCTTGTAGGTATATACCGGTTTGATTATCTGAAAAATGTTACTCATGCACTCTATCTGCTTTAAGGCTTCAGTCGCCGCATTGATTAAAGGCGTGTGATACCACCGGTGTTCAACTCTTGGGCGATTGTGCCGAATTGCTCAACCAGGTGGTCAAGGTCGGTCATCGAGGAGATGGTGCTGATGCGCTCCAGGAACTCCTTGTCGGCACTACCAAAGCCGATGGCAATGATGTCAATGCCCAGGTTGCGGCACCGGTCGCTGGTCTTGATGGCACGATTCTTGCTGGTCCAGCGCCCGTCGGTCAGCACGATGATGACCGGCTTACTGTCAGCCAGGCGGGGCTCGAGCACCTCGCTCGCCTCCTTGAGTGGATTGGCGAGATTGGCGCCCTCAAGGCTCATGTTGCGAATGGCACGCTCCAGGACACGCGGGTCGTCGGTCAACTCGCACAACGGCTGCACCGTGTCGCTGAACTGATGGATTGACACCAGGGCGCGGCTCATGTCAATGGTGCGCACAAACTCGCGAGCGGCCTCCTGCGCCTTGGCAAGCGGGCTACCCATCATGCTGTAACTCAGGTCAACAGTG
Source organism: uncultured Porphyromonadaceae bacterium (assembly GCA_946183895.1). Lineage (GTDB taxonomy): Bacteria > Bacteroidota > Bacteroidia > Bacteroidales > Muribaculaceae > Sodaliphilus. Next base: position 8,915 of record CAMHDX010000014.1, read on the forward strand.
ATGATAATGGACAACCTGCCCGACGCGCCTCCCATGCCCTGCGGACTGCCGTAGAGCCACGACATGTCCTCGGGTAGCGGAACCTTGACCGGCTGCAACCAGCGCCCGGTCTCGCGCTGCAACGCGCTGACCTGCACAATGCCGTTGATATCGTAACTGTAATTGATGTCAATAATCGTCTCGCCCGTGCCCACATGCTCAATGTCGTTGAACTGATACCTGCCGATGACCACAATGTCGGCTACGTCATGGGTCTCACCCTGGGTCAGATACACCTCCAGTTGATTGGGGCCGCCGGGGCGTGTGCGGTGCTTGAAGGCCCGCTGCTGCACCACGGGGATGGGCTTGTTGCGACCGATGATGATGGAGTTGACATAGCAACTGCCGTCCTGGGCAACAGCGACCGCGCCCAGGCTATGGCTCATCACGTCGTTGATGCGCATCATGCCCTGCGGAACCTGTCCCTGGGGCAAGCCGAATGTGCGACGGCTCTCCACCTCAATCTGCGCCTGCAGCACCGCGCCCAGGCACACCGCCTCGTCAACGTTGATGCCGCGCAAGGGTTCCTTGCCGCTGAACTGTCGCACCCAGTTCTCGACCATCGGCATCTTGGTGGAGCCGCCCACGAGCAACACTCCGTCAAGGTCGCTCCACTGCAAGCCCGCCTGTGCCAGCACCTCGTCGGCCTTGGCCTGAGTGCTTGACATCAGGTGGGACGTAATTTCCTCAAACTTGGCGCGAGTGACCTCAACACGGGCACGCTTGCCGGCACTGTACACCGAGATTGACGCGCTCTCGCGCGAGGACAACTGTATCTTGAGCTTCTCGATGTTGTACAGCATGTCGGTGTACGCCTCAAAGTCCTCGCGAGGGTCAATGCCATGCTCGGCACGGAACACATCGCTCACGTAGGCGATGAGCATGTCGTCCCAATCCTTGCCACCCAGGTGGTGGTCGCCGCCGGTGGCAAGCACGGTGATACAGTCACCGCTCACCTCAAGCACCGTCACGTCAAACGTGCCGCCTCCCAGGTCATACACCAACACCCGATTACCCAAGCTCTTGCCCGTACTCGACGCGTAGCACAGTGCGGCAGCGGTAGGCTCGTTGATGATGCGCAGCACCTGCATGCCGGCACGTTCGCCGGCGCGCACCGTCTCGTTGCGCTGCAGGTCATTGAAATAGGCGGGCACAGTGATCACTGCCGCCTCAACCTTCTCGCCCAGCACCTGCTCGGCCTGCTCGCGCAGGCGAGTGAGCAAGATGGACTGCAAGTCGGCGGCGGTGAACTCGCCCTGCCCCTCAACAAAGAAGCACGGGTCCGCCTCGCCCATGTGACGCTTGAAGAAGGTCGCAACGTTGTTGGGCTCGTCCTGCATCATGTCCTTCGCCTCCTCGCCCACCCGGCAGTCGCCGTTGTCGCCGATGTACACGGCGCTTGGGGTCAGGCGCGCACCCGATGGCGTGGGCAAGATTGTTGCCTTGCCGTAATTGTCAATGATTGATACGGCCGAGTAGGTCGTACCCAGGTCTATTCC
>CAMHDX010000015.1 GCA_946183895.1 uncultured Porphyromonadaceae bacterium
TTAATTGAGAAATATTTGTATCTTTGCACCTTACTATTGTAACAAAATATGAAATAATAAACACAAAAAATATTTCAATCATGAGAAGAAATCATTTTTTTATCCTGTCAGCATTGACGGCGATTATGCTGCTGGTGCCGCTATCGGGATGGGCCATCTCTGGCACTTTTTCTGACCCTGGCGGAGGCACTTATTGGGGCAACGTGTATGTCTCCAGCATCAGCAGCGGCAAGAGCTACGGTTGGTGCACCGGCGACAGCGAGGATGCCAAGATGAATGAGTTCAGGGGATTCGAGTGTTCCAACAACGGAAAAGTGACCACTCAAAACCCGTGGTTTTTCTTCAAATTCCGTTACAACAAAAAACAGAGCAAAGATTACGACTACAAGAGTTCGACGCAGGACATCTATGTGATGTTGCACGACGGGACACTGCACAAAATCCTTTCTGCAGGGTCGAGTTGGTCGCAAACCGACAAGAGTTGGGGTCTGGTCAACTGCTCGTGGGATGGCGAGTGGTTCTACGTACGCTTTGCCCCCAACGAACGCGGCATACGCGAGGTTGGCGCCATGCAGGTCGAAAGTTCGAGCTATTACTACCAGAGCAACTTCTGGCATAGCGACTACTGGTTTTATATCCACGCGCGCTACCTCAAAGGCATCGACTTCGGCGACATGTCACGCGCCCGTGAGGCAAAGATTGAATGGACGGCACCCGACAAAGTGAAAGTCAGCGCCGACAACAGTTGGCTTCCCTCATCGATTGGCAACGGAGTGTTCAACTTCACCTTCAACGCCGCCTACAACGCGTCGGTGTACGTGCCGAGCACCGGCAAGACCTACAGCACCGCAACGTTCAGCGCCAAGAACCGCGGCACAGGCTCGGCCGAGCTGAAAGTACCACTCGGTCAAGACTTCACCGTCAACGTCACCCGCAACACGCAGACGTCGTTCACGTTTGAGGTGGGAGGCGACGTAAGTCAAAACCTGAATGAAAACGCCACACAATCAATGAGTTTCACCGGCACGATTAGCAGTCTCACAGCGCATCCGAATCAGGTCGAAGGCAATGTTGTGCTGCAATGGACGAGCGACCAGAAGAGCGACGACGGTGAGTATCAAGTGTATCGCACTGAGCTCAACGAGAGTGGAGGTTACGAGGGCAACCGCACACAGGTGGGAACAACCAAGAGCAGTCCTTTCACCGACAATGCCTCGAAGGGTCTCGCGCTGGGCAAATACTACCGCTACGAGGTGTTCCAGAAGAAGAACTCGTGGGGCAACGTCAACATACCCTCCAACCCCGAGCCGTTAACCGTGGTTAGCGCTGCCGAGGTGCGCACCAGCACAGTTCCGGTAATCCCCCTGCATCTTGTGCAAGACACCGCCGTGACCGATGCGGTGAAGATGGAATGGGAGTTCGGCAACGTACCCAAGAACGAGAACGACATAACCTTCAAGGTACACCGCATCGAGCCAGGCGGCACCATCACCCGCAACTATCTGGATGTCACCGTTCCACGCACTGCCGGAAAAGCATCGTTCAGCGACGAAAAGCCGGCATCGATTTGCTCAAACTATGGTTATTACCTGCAACTCGACCTTGCTGACAACAAGGTGCACCTCTACAGCGACACCGTCTATGCTCATGTGACGGGCACAACTACTATTACCAGCATTGACGTCACTAAAGGCACCGCCGGCAACGATGTGATTATCAAGTGGAAAGCACATCAAGTCGGCACAACCGCCACACTCTACGACGTGCAGCGACGCTTCATAGGCAGCGATGACTGGTTGTCGGTTTATCAAACCGAGGGCACCAACTCGATGTATTCTTACACCGACAATACCGTTGAGCCCGGTCGCTACTATGAATATCGCGTCATAGCCTACATCAGCGACTGCGACGGTGGCGGCCACGCGGTGAGCAACACCATGCGCGACGTGGGCTTCTGCCGAGCTTCGGGTGTGGTGAGCGGTCGCGTGCAGTTCGATACCGGCACGGCAGTCAACGATGTGCGCGTGACTCTGTCGCGCGAGAGTGACCCGACGAGTGAGCGGTCAAGTCACAGCCGCAGCGTGCTCGACGCCGGTAATGCCATCACCCTTACCAATATCGGCAACGTGGTGGCTCAGGGTAAGCCTTTCACCCTGCAGTTCTTTGTGCGTCCCGAGGGCACCGGAACAATGACACTATCCGACTTCCCCAAAAAGTTGCAGTTGGATTATAATAGCAGCAATGGATTGTTCGATGTGAAGCTGGGCGATATGGTCATGGGTACCATCCCCGCCAATGAGTTCTCACAAGTATCACTCATCAGTGACGCTACTAATCTCACCACCTACATCACAGGGAACTCACGTGCCGCCAACGACACCACAGCCGCGCCGCAGCAAATGCCTTATATATTTGACCAACAGGTGGAATTCTATGAGAGCGGCAACTCGTTCGACGGCTGGACACTGTCGCAACAAGGAGGCGACACCGGATGGATTATTAATGGCGACAATGCTTTCCAGACGAGTTATTTAGAGCTCACCGCCTACAAGGATTTCCCGATAACGGATCCGATGGTAGGGTCTGCCGTTGTGGCTTCGGTCACAATGTCTTCGCCATGGGGTGCAAAAACCATGAATGTCGCGGCACTATGTCTTGACGCCGACAACAACACCATCGACACATATACCATCTGTAACGATCTGTCGCAGCATGGCGACTGGAAGACATATACCACCGAGTTTACAATTCCTGAGGGCACAAAAAACATCAGATATAGGATTATAGCCAAAGACGGGCCATCCTGGCGCGGTTACTATGGTCCTTGCTTCAAGGACATGACCCTGGCAGTCGATGTTTCGCCCGTATTTAACGGCAACTGGGTGCTTATGCCCGACTTCCGCGGCAACGTTGACGAAATGCGGTTGTGGAACCGCGCGCTCACCGAGGAGCAGATCGACAAAGACGCAGACCGCTACATCAGTGGCGAGACCGAGGGGTTGAAGGCTTACATCACCTTTGACGAAGGTCTGGAAGAGTATGCCTTCGACAGCTCGCTGACTAACGGCGTGCCTAACGGTCATCACGCTACCGTGGGCGCCAACACCCGTCCGAGTGATGTGATTCCCACCGAGAAACAGTTGTCGTCCTACGGCATCACCAACGAGAGCGGCGAATATGAGATTCGCGGCATTCCGTTCACCGGCAGCGGCACGCGTTACAGTGTGTATCCCACCAAGGGTATTCACTCGTTCTCGCCCACGAGCCGCTCGGCATTCATCGGTGGCACATCACTGACCATCAACAACTGCGACTTTACCGACGTGTCGAGCTTCAAGGTGAGTGGCACCATCCGCTACAGCGGCACTACCATTCCGGTCGACAGCGTGAGCTTCTACGTCGACGGCACACCGTGCAACAAGAACGACAAGCTCATCTACAGCGATGCCGACGGTAATTACGAGATTTCAGTACCCATCGGAAGCCATTATATTGAGGCGCGCCGCCAGGGTCACACCTTTGAGGGTGCCGGACGTTATCCTGCCGATACCGACGAGACCTATGAGTTCTTGAGCGACACCCACCTTGACTTCTACGACAACACCCTCGTTATTCTTGCCGGCCGCATTACCGGCGGACAGACCGAGGGCGAGAAGCCACTGGGCTACGGCGTGAGCGAGAACACCATCGGCCAAGCAGTGATTACTCTGACGCCGCTCGACCACCCGCAACGCATGCTCAATGCCATGCAACAGGTCAATGGCACCACCATCGAGTGGGTCGCCAACCCCGAGAACATGGAAGTCGAAGGAGCGTCGAACGACATCAACAGCAACGCTTATCGCGCCGGCGGTAACAGCGACGACGTGAAGTACATCATAATCACCACCGATGCCAAAACCGGTGAGTTTAGCGCCAAGGTGCCGCCCATCCGCTACATGGTGGAGAGCGTGAAATTCCCGAATAATAGTGAGTTGGACAACGATGAGAAGTTCATGAACATTCCCGCCATCAACCTCACCAACGCCAACGACACCATTATCCCCGACACAATCTACACGGCGACCAACGACCCGCTTCCTCTGTTCAAGTGCAACAAGAAGCTGATGCTGACCTATCGCAGCAACCCAGTGATTGACATCACGCAAGCGGGAATGCCCGCCGGTGTTTTCGGTACCGACACCATCACTGTGCGCGATGCCGGCGAGGACATCAAGCTTCCCATCTACGACTACAATGAGACGACCGGCAAGGTGACCTACAATTACCGCTACCCCATCTTCCAGCTTGGCAGGTCATATAACTTCAAGGTGCGGGCCTACGAGCCGTACCACAACAACGACCCGGGCGCGACAAGAGCATTATACACCGACATGCTTCGCGACTCGGTAATCACCTTCGGCAACGAGCTTGGCGAGGCGGCACTCATTGTCGCCGAGGACCAAATTATCGACGGCCACGAGGTGAAACGTGGCGACATGGCCCGCCTCGACCCCGAGCAAGTGCAGCTCGACTCGGTTGGCGAGGGCACCTACAAGTGGATTGCCGGCATACCCAGCCTCAACGCTCCGTACACACGCAACATGAACGCCTCGATGGTAATTGAGGGACAGACCAAGCTCTGGAGCAGCGAAGGCTTGACCGCCATCATCTCAGGTGTCGTGCCTACCGGCAACAACTTCATCACCGCCGGTCCCAGCCATGTGCAGATGGTGCTCCGCGACCCGCCCGGCGACGGCTCTTCAGCAACATGGGCCACCGACTCGGTCACCAGCGACTACACCTACACCGTGCGCGGCGTGCACAACAACACCGAGCTGGGTGTGGACATCCGCACTTCATTAGAGTTTGACATCCTTACCGGAACGGCATTCTTCGGCAAAATGACCTACAACACCGTCATCGGAGAGAATCAAGTGTCATGGAAGTATGATGTTAACAAAACCTGGGATAATCACACATCGGTTACCTACACCAATAGCCAGTCGACATCCACAAGTTCGACGATTGACTACGTAGGACGCGACGGAGACGTGTTTATCGGCTATTCCACCAACTATATCATCGGCGCGGCCGACAAGGTGGGCATCTTCAAGCAGGACGACGGCTCATGGGCAGTCGGCATGCAAGAGACTATGGCAATGGACGAGAAATTCAACACTCACTTCGAGTACTCGCAGAACTACATCGAGACTACCCTGTTTTATAATGTTACGCGCACACGCAACACCATGCTCAAGCACATCAACTCGATGAGCGAGATTGAGGAGAACCCGGCTGTACCCACCTATTACACCTTCCTCACCGCCGACGACCCCAATTACGGCACGAGCAACAACGACAAGAAAGCTTGGGGTGCCGAGGCAAAGAACGGTTTTGAGGGTCCCAGCTACTACGCTCGCTTCCCCGTAGGCTATGAGGGCTGCGACAGCGTGCTGTGGTGCAACGAGATAATCGACAAGTGGAAGCAGACCCTCGCCGACAACGAGGAAGATAAGCTCAAAGCCTTCAACGATGCCAAATACAAGATTGGCAACGAATCGTTTGAACGCGGCGTGACCGTGACCAACAGCTCCGGCACAAGTTCCAAGGAGGTTCACAACTCCACCGAGGTGTTCTCGACCGGACTGGCTTATCGTGGCAAAAACGGCTTCCTGCTCGACAAAATGGGAGCAATCATCATCTCGAACACCGATATCGGGTATCACCAGACGAAATACGATGTTGACGAGACGACGAAAAGCGAACGTTTCTCCTATACCCTCAACGACACTCAGCGTGGCAATGCCCACACGGTCGATGTGTTCGAGTCGCCCAGAGGATGGTCAACCATCTTCCGTACCCGCGGAGGTCAGACTCGATGCCCCTATGAGGGTGAGACACGCACCAAGTATTTCAACGAGGGCACTCTGCTCGACTACGCAACGATGAAGAGCGACAACCCGCACATCTACATTCCTGTGCGCAACTTGGTCGACATCCCCGCCGGACAAGACGCACAGTTGCAGGTGGTGTTCTCCAACGACAGCGAGACCCACGAGTGGCTTACCTCGGCAGTGGTCTATGTTGACGCGTTAAGCAATCCCGATGGCTTGCAAATCTTCATGGACGGCGAGCCCCTGGTTAATGGCACCGAGATGTGGATTGAGTATGGCGCTCCAATCACCAAGACGCTGACCATCAGGCAGAGCGACAACTCCATCCTCGACTACAACGACATCAAGTTCATGCTTGCTAACTCGTGCAAGCCCGAGAAGTGGATTTACGAGACGGCGTCGTTCAGCGCACACTTTGTGCCCGCGGCCCCCGATGTCACTCTCAAGCTCGACAAGAATATCCTGAACCTGGCTTCGGTGGTTAGTGGCGACCAACTGGTGGCCACCATCAGCGACATCAACCGAATGTTCACCGGGCTGAAGGGTGTGAGACTGAAATACCGCTTTGCCGGCGACTCGCGTTGGGTTACCGCCCACGAGTGGGTCACCGACGAGAAGTATTTAACCGAGGGGCGCGAGACCGAGACTCAATCAATCTTGAAAAACGACAAGCCAAATATCACCTACAACCTTGAGTTGCCAAACATCGACGGAAACTATGTGGTGGTGGCCGAGAGCATGTGTGAATACGGCAACAAAGAGTATGTGGCGACAACGCCCGAGCAAACCGTGATTCGCGACACTCGCGGACCGAAACTGCTGGGACAAGCCTACCCCAACACCGGAATCTTGACTCCCACCGACGACATCCGCATCAAGTTCAACGAGGACATTCGCGAAAGCTACCTGACCAAGGATGAGAACTTCTTCATCACCGGTTCGCTCAACGATGCGCAAGTGTCGCACGACGTGTCGTTGCAATTCAACGGCAACCCCGTTGCCACCGACGCTTATCTGCCCATCAGCAATACCAGCTTCGCCGCCTCGCTGTGGCTCAAGCGTAAGGGCGCCGGCACGATTATCGAACACGGCACCGAGGGTAACTCGCTCAACGTGGCGGTCGACAACGACGGCCATGTGAGTGTGAGCATCGACAACACAACAATCACCTCGACAGAAACGATTCCCGCCGACAAGTGGGTGTTCCTCGCCATGAACTATGTGAAGGCTGCCGGCGGCTACGACAACAACCTGAGCATGATCCTTGCCGAGGACGCCAATGAGACAATGCTCTTCGACGAAGTCATCGTTCCGGACTACAACGCCAACGGGCGTCTGACGCTGGGACGCGGCTTCACCGGAATGATGCACGAGTTGGTGCTTTGGAACAAGAATAACCCAACTCGCGCCATGCTTGCCGCAAAGGACGAGGTGGTGGCACCTTACATGCCCGGGCTGGCAGGTTATTGGAAAATGAACGAGGGCAACGGCACCACAGTGACCGACTATGCCCGCGCTCGAAACATGCACATGGACACCGAGAGCTGGAACGTCGAGAACACCAATCTGGCGGCACACCTCGACGGCAAGCATGTCATCAAGATTCCCACCGGCACCATCTCGCCACGCTCGACCGACAGCTATGTGGTTGAGACCTGGTTCCGCGGCGAAAAGAACAAGAACGCACGCGCAACACTGCTCTCAATCACCGATTGCATGTCGATAGGCTTTGACTACGACAACTCTATGATTCTGCACCTGTACAACGACACGCTGTCGTCCTACACCAGCAACGGCCTGCCCATCGTGCTCACCAATGTGGACTACTGCGACGGCAACTGGCACCACGTGGCACTAAATGTACATCGCGGCGTGAGCGCTGTGCTCTACATCGACGGCAAGGCGGTGAAGACCATCGCCGAGCAACAAGTTCCCGCGGCGGCCGGCGACTACCTCTATGTGGGTGCCATCGTCAAGCGTAACGCCGACAATGAGCAACTGCTCGAAGAAACACACCACTTCACCGGCGACATCGACGAGCTGCGCATCTGGAATGCCGCCTGCGACGGCACTTCGGTAGTAGCCAACCGCTACAACCAGGTCGACACCGCACAGGTGGCCGGACTGGTGGCATATTACCCCATGGAGCGCCACGTGCTCGACGCTAACGGCAACATCATCACCGAGTTCAGCGTCAACAATATGGCGCCGCAGGTCGACCGCTACGGCCTGGCACAGGCTATCGCCACAGGAGTCACACAAGCGGCCACAGCACCGGCTCTGCGCACCGCACCGCTCAAGCAAAATCTTGAGTTCGATTTCACAGCATCGAACAACGAGATTTACATCAACCTGAACACGCTGCCATCGCGCATGCAGGGCAACCTGCTCACGTTTATCGTCAAGAATGTGCGTGACATGCAGGACAATCTCTCGGAGGCCATCACATGGAGCGCCGTGGTTGACTACGGCACGCTGGAGTGGGATCAAGAAGTGATAACAGTTGAGAAGGACCGCTTGAGCGAGGTGGTTCTGCATGCCGACTTGCGCAACAAGGGGCGCGAGAGTGGACGTTACAACATCTCGGGTCTGCCCACTTGGATTACTCCGTCAACCACCACGGGCGTGCTGGGAACCAACGAATGGGAATCGATAGCGTTTACCGTCGGTGCCGACGCTCCGGTGGGAACTCACATGGTTTATGCATATGCCATCAACGAGGACGACATCAGTTCGCCATTGCTGTTCCATGTCACTGTCTCCGGCAACGACCCATTGTGGACTGTCGACCCAACGCAATTTGAAAGTTCGATGAACATCATCGGACAAATCTATTTCGACGACAAGATTTGCACCAATACCAATACGAAGATTGCTGCCTTTATCGATGGCACCTGCTGTGGCTTGGCATCGCCCAAGTTGGTTTCCAGCCGCGACGCTTACTTCGTCAACCTTACGGTATACGGACTCCAGGACATCACACAGATTAAGCCCATCACCTTCCGCATCTATGATGCCGAGAAGGGCGTGATTCTGGGTAATATCACGACTACGTACAAGGGCGAGCCGTTACAGATTAACTATCAGCCTAACGGAATCTTCGGCGACTATAACACCCCGGTGGCTTGGCACCCCAGCGACGTGATTGAGCAGCAGAGTTTCCTCTCCGCCGGATGGAACTGGATTTCGCTCTACGTGCAACCCGAGCCGGGACACGACGACCTGGAGAACGTCTTCGGTGTTTCCAAGGTGTTCAACACCGTCAAGAGCAAGGAAGGTTTTGCCATGAACAGTGGCACCAAGTGGACCACAAGCGGCCTCGAAAAAATGGAGGTGGGCAAACTCTATAAGATTAAGAATAAGAACGACGTCAACGTCATCTTCACCGGCACAATGATTGACACGCGGACAACCGAACAAACCATCTACCCTGAATGGAACTGGATTGGCCCGCTCTCAATCTACAACCTGAGTCTTAATGAGGCGTTTGCCGACTTAGTGCCGTCGAATGGCGATATCGTCAAGAGCAAGAGCCAAGTGGCATTCTACGACGGATACAAGTGGGAGGGCGACCTGACGGCTATCGTGCCAGGCGTCGGCTACTACTACTATTCGCAGAAGCCCAATGCGGTGTCGTTCCGCTACCCGACCATCGACCCGTCGGTATATAACGCTCCTGAAGTGATGAAGGCTCCGGCCAACCTGCCGTTCACGCCGCTTGATCACCACCAGTTCAGCGACAACATGAACGTGGTGGCACGGGCCATGAATGGCGACGTGGAAATGGACAACCTCTGCATTGCCGCCTTTATCGGCGACGAGTGCCGTGGCGTGACCACAGCCACCACCGACGGCCTGTATCTGCTTACCGTGGCTGGAAATGCCGAGGAAACCGGCCAGGTGGTGCGCTTCGCAACCATCTATAATGGTGAGGTGGTTTGGTTCAACGAAGAGTTGCAGTGGGTGAGCGACTGGATTTATGGCAACCTTGACGAGCCACAAATCTTCACCCTCGAGACTTCGGGCGTCGACAACCTGAATGCCGATGCCACCGGAATCAAGATTACCCCCACGGTTATCGTCGATGTGGTGAACGTCAGCGCCGGCGACCTGCTCAAGTCGGTGATGGTCTACTCAGCCAATGGCAAACTTCTGGAGAGCGTCACGCCAAACGACAACCAAGTGACTCTGAACTTGAGCCACTTAATCGACGGTGTGTACTTCGTGGAGGCTCGCACCTACAGTGGAGCACGCGCCGTGAAGCAGGTTATTAAACGATGAAACGACAACTTCTAATAGTTATTTTAACTTTGCTGACCGCTACCATGGGTCATGCCGCCGACATTGTCGTCGACGGTGTGACCTATGTGTGGTCGCAGAACGAACGGGGATATATAGCCACCGGATGGGACGAGGAGACACCCATCCAGTCGCTTCACATTCGCGGCACAGTCAACGGACTGGATGTCGTGGGAATCGCCAATTACGC
>CAMHDX010000016.1 GCA_946183895.1 uncultured Porphyromonadaceae bacterium
CATGCCGCCATGAGCCGCCATGAGGTGCCATGAGGTGCCGATTAGGCCGCGCAATAGACATCGTCTGCCCCGCTCAGCACCGGCAACGGCACTAAACGGGGCAGACTAACGCGCTACATCTTCAACACTTCATCATGCTGACATGCAGCGCCACTCTCTTTTAGAGAGGTCCGGTCAGTACTCACCCAGGGCTTCGAAGAACGCGACCGCCTGCTCGCGTGACACGCCCTCACGCATGATGGCAAACACGGTGTCGGCACCCGCGATAGTTCCCAATATCAGGGCACTGTGGCTCATGTCAATGTCGTAGGCGAGGCCGGTGGCATATCCGTTGCGGGTCTTGATAACCGCAAAGTTACCCGAAAAGTCAACCGACATCACCGGTGCTCGATGACGCTTGCTGGCAGGATCTCCCTCGAGGGCCGCGTTGTACAGATGCGGCGATCCGAGAATATATTTATAGCCCATGCCGGTTGACACCTTGTTGATGTTGAGCCGCCTTAAGTCTCGCGACAATGTGGCTTGCGTGATGACAAATCCACGCTCTTGCAATTTGTTGACCAAGTCATTCTGGCTACCAATCTCTTGGTTTTCGATAATCTCACGTATCGCCAGTAGACGGTCATCTCGTTCTTTCATTGGAATAGGAATTTTGGCTGATGAAAAATTGAGATGCAAATGTATATTATTAGTCGTAAATTCACAATAGTTAAAAATTATTTTCTTGCTATTTATTGATAAATTAACCGAATACGAGTAATGTCATTGTATTAATATGCAGTATTTATGCAATTATCCGCACTTTATGCATCAAATGTGGTTGGTATAGTTGACGTACCGGTTGGGCCACTCATACAGGCAGTAGCCGCAATTGACAATGGGCCGCCACAGCGTGAACAGCGGCACGGTGAAGATGGGCTTGGGCGCTCCCAGCGCCACGCATTGCCGCCTGACAGCGGCGGTGAGCACAGTCCAGGGCACCAACAGCGACAGCGCAGCCGCGGCAACGACAATGGCATTGGTTGGCATCATGGCGATGGCGATGCCTGCTGCCAGAACGTGTATCCATGCCAGCAGTGACATGAGTGCCTGCACCACTCGCGGCATGCGGCGCACACGGCGCGACGTGAAGTCGCGACGCATCTTCAGCACGGTGTGGGCATGGGAGGTGTTGTCGTAGTGTGCATGCAGTTGGCTGTCAGGGAGCAACTGCACGGCGGTGTTGGTCGGTGTCGCCACCTCGCTCACCCACACGTCGTCATCACCCCATTGCAGGTGCAACGAGTTGGCAAACCCCTTGTGGTCGTCGAACAGCTGTTTGCGGTAGGCGAGGTTGTCGCACGTGCCGCGATAGGGATGTCCGGTCAGGGCGCTCACAAGCCATGTGGTACCCTCGGTCACTGTGTCAAACACGCGGTAGAACCTGCCGATGCCGCGGTCGCGGTTGTAGCGGTAGTGGCTATAACCCAGCACGACATCAATGTCGGGAGTGAACTTGCTCATCATCAGCGACAACCATTGCTCGCTGGCAGGACGACAGTTGGCATTGGTGGTGAGGATTACGGGATATTTGGCGGCTTTGATGCCAAGCAGGAGTGCCAACTTCTTGCGCGACAGTCCACGCGTGTCGCGCGTGACATACGTTACCGACAGATTGTCAAATTGCGCCCTGAGCTGGCTCAGCGTCTCGCTGGCGGCCTCGTTCTGGTCGCCCACGACTGCCACAACCTCAAAGGGACTGTAATCCTGGTGGAGGATGCGCGGCAGGCATTGGCGCAGCTCGGTCAACTCGTTGCGCGCGTCAACAACCACGGACACACCGAGGGGTTGCTCACCGCCGGCGGCCGTGGGTTGTGCCGATGACTCACCGGATGCCGCGTCGGCGGATTGTGCCGCGACGGCTGTCTCTGCGCTATGCTTCACGTGCTTCGTGAGAACCGACGCACGATGCCACTGCCACAGGGCGACAACACATCCGGCCACGAGCGACACCGCCAGCAGCACCCACACTGCCACGGGTATGTTCAGATTGATTGCAAACTCGTTCATCTCAATTCTCGCGGTTAATAAGCATCTGGATGAGGGCGGTGAGCGTGGCCACATGGGCCGCGGACAGCGTGGATTGCCTCAACGCCTCAACGGCTCGCTCGCTATGGCGATTGATGGCGGCGAGCGTGCGCTCGCGCAGGTTGAGGTGGTCGTAGACCCCTGTCACGGCGCTCACCTTCTCGCCACGCGACACAGTGGCCTCAGCCATGCCGATATAGCGGTTGAGCGTATCGCGGTCGACACCTTGAGCCTCGTTCATGGCGGTGATGAGCAGGTAGGTCTTCTTGTCACACATGATGTCGCCGCCTATCTGCTTGCCGAACTTGTCGGGGTCGCCCCACACGTCGAGCAAGTCGTCCTTGAGTTGGAATGCCAAGCCCAGGTTCAAGCCCATGTCGTAGAGCGCGTCCAGGTCGGCATCGCACGCGCCTGACACCAGAGCGCCCAGGCGGCACGCGGCGCCAATCAGCACCGAGGTCTTGAGCCGTATCATGTGCAGGTACTCGTCCACAGTGACGTCATTGCGCGTCTCGAAGTCCATGTCAAGCTGTTGACCCTCGTAAATCTCGATCGCGGTGCGGTTGAACAGGTCCATCGCGGCACTCAGACAACGGCTCGGAGCCTGACAAATAAATTGAGACGCCATCGTGAGCATGGCATCTCCGCTCAAGATGGCGACATTGTCGTTCCACTTGCAATGCACGGTGGGCTTCCCGCGACGCACATCGGCGCGGTCCATCACGTCGTCGTGCAATAGCGTGAAGTTGTGGAACATCTCCACGCCCAGCGCCACGGGCAACACCTCGGCGCCGCCGGCACCCAACATGTCGGCTATCATCAATGTCAGCACCGGGCGCAATCGCTTGCCGCCCAGCGACATGGTGTACGCGATGGGCTCATACAGGCGAGCTGGCTGCGCGGGATACTCGATGGTGCCCAGATAGGTGTTGAACCGGGTCAGATAATCGTTGTAAACGGCGTTTATATCCATCATATCTTGTGTGTTTGACTTTTATTTGTTCGAGTTATAGGCAGCTACACATTCGTCGTATTGCTGCTTGTCGTAGATTGACGCGAGCACCTCGATGCGTCGCGTCACCAGGGCGGTGTCGGCGCCCGGTATGGCACGCTCGGCGGCGAGCTGGCGCCCCAGCTCGGCGGGTGTCGCGGCGCGCGAGTACACCCGCATCTGGTCGGCGAGCGAGAGCTCTCCCGTGTGGCGCTCGAGGGCGGCGTGGTACGCCTCGGCACGGTCCGGCAGCCCCACACGGGCTATCACACCGTACACCAGCGAGAGCCTCGCTCCCGCTTGCGCCGGAGTGATGGCATCGTCGTGCAGCAAGGCTTCAATCAGGCTTGACGCCATGGCCTCGGCAAACACGTCGCGGTCGAGGGCGAGGGCCTGAGCCGCGATGGTCATGGTGTCGTTGCCAACTCCCTTGACACGCTCCACAAAGGCCTTGCGCATCGAGGCGCGCTGCCAGTCCATCGACAGGCTGTCGCCACTCGCGGCTATTGCCGACGTGAATTGCTGCAAGTCTCCATTGTGACGCCATTGCTCAATAAAATTGTCGCCCAGGCGCGTGCCGCGACGGGTGGCGTCACTGCAACCGCACAGGGCGACCATGACTATCGCAATCAACAATACACGAACTGTTTTCATCCTAAAAAATCGCGCTATATAATTCGTTATCATGTGCCTTGAGATAGTCGGCAAAATTGCGGTCAAAGGCGTTGACCGCCGCCGTGTCGCCGCGCATCTGATAGGCGCTGCTGATTGACTTGGCATGCAGGATGGCGCGTTGCAAAGCGAGGGTGTCGCCATGGTCCACCGCGACAAGCGCCGCGGCGGCTTGCGTCGCCTGCCGCGCTGCCTCGTCAACCATGGGCGACGGTTGAGGCTTCTCGCCACAGGAGCCCGTGGCGAGAACAACCATCAACGTGAGTATAATAGCCCAGGATGCTCGCATCGCCGCTATTAATTGTTGAATGCGGCAAGCATCGCGTCCAGAGCGGCACTCAGGCCCTCGGCATCGCGACCGCCGGCCTGCGCCATTTGCGGCTGGCCACCGCCACCGCCCTTGATGTGCACTGCGGCACCGCGCACTATATCGCCGGCCTTGAGTCCGGCTTTGACCAGGTCATCGCTCAAGGCGACTGTCAGCATCGGCTTGCCGTCATCGCTCACGGTCGCCGCCACAAAGGCTGTCGCCGGAGTGTGCTCGGCGCGCACCATATTGGCGACACCACGCACCACATCGGGCCACATCAAGCCTCGCAGCACACGCACCGTGGTTGTGCCCACCAACTGCGCCTCTCGCTTGACGCGCTCGGCAATGTCCTTGGTGCGCTCTTGCATGAAGGTCTCGGCCTGCTGACGCAGGGCGGCGTTCTCACTCAACGACTTGCGCAACGCGACAAGCGCGTCGGGCGCATTGCCGAGCAACGACTTGATCTCCTGTAGCGTGTCCTGAATGGTGTCCATCGCCTCCTCGACCTGAGCGCCGGTGATGGCCTCGATGCGGCGCACTCCGGCTGCGATAGAGCTCTCGCTCACGATGCGAATCATGCCGATGCGTCCGGTGTTGGCAACATGGGTGCCACCGCACAACTCGACCGAGTCGCCGTACTTGATCACACGCACCTTGTCGCCATACTTCTCGCCGAACAGTGCCATCGCACCCATCGCGCGAGCCTCGTCAATGGGCATGTCGCGATGTTCCTCACGGGTGATGGCGGCACGCACCATGCGGTTGGCGACATGCTCAACCTCGCGCAGCTGCTCGGGCGTCACCTTCTTGAAGTGTGAGAAGTCAAAGCGCAGGCTGCGCGCGTCCACGAGCGAGCCCTTTTGCTCAACATGCGTGCCCAGCACTTGGCGCAGGGCGGCATGCAGCAGGTGGGTGGCGGTGTGGTTGCACGAGATGGCGTTGCGTGCCTCCTCGTCGATGGCGGCGGTGAACTCGGCGGTGACGTCGACCGGCAATGTCTTGACGATGTGCACCGGCAGATTGTTCTCGCGCTTGCAGCTGATCACCTCCACGCGGTTGCCGGCTCCGTCGGTGAGCGTACCGCTGTCGCCCACTTGTCCGCCCATCTCGGCGTAGAACGGCGTGCGGTCAAGCACTATCTGGTATATGCTGTTGCCCTTTTGGGTCACCTTGCGGTAACGCAGGATGTGAGCCTGGCACGTCGTGCTGTCGTACCCCACAAACTCGGTCACGCCCGGCACGAGCTCTACCCAGTCGCCGGCATCGACCTGCGCGGCATTGCGCGCCCGTTGCTTTTGAGCCGCCATTTGCTCGGCAAACACCGCCTCGTCTACCGTCATGCCGTGCTCGCGCAAAATCAGCTGAGTCAGGTCAAGCGGAAAACCGTAGGTGTCGTACAGCAGGAAGGCTTGGGCGCCGTCAACCACCGTCTTGCCTTGCTTCTTGGTGTCGGCAATCACGCCGTCTATCAGTTTCATGCCGGTCTCGAGCGTGCGCAGGAATGCATCTTCCTCCTCACGCGTCACCTGGCGTATAATCTCGGCGTTGGCGGGCAGCTCGGGATAGGCATCGCCCATGCTGTCGATGAGGGTATCGATGAGGGTGTACATGAACGCCTGCTTGAAGCCCAAGAATGTGTAGCCGTAGCGCACCGCGCGGCGCAGGATGCGGCGAATCACATAGCCGGCCTTGGCATTGCCGGGCAACTGACCGTCGGCTATCGAGAAGGCGATGGTACGCACATGGTCGGCTATCACTCGCATGGCGACGTCAACATCGTGGTCGTCGCCGTAGCGCTTGCCGGCAAGCTCGCCGATAGCACCTATCAGCGGCTGGAATACATCGGTGTCGTAGTTGCTCTTCTTGCCCTGCATCGCCATGCACAGGCGCTCAAAGCCCATGCCGGTATCTATCACCCGCTTGGGCAGCGGCTCAAGCGAGCCGTCGGCCTTGCGGTTATATTGCATGAACACGAGGTTCCATATCTCAATCACCAGCGGGTCGTCGTGATTGACAAGCTCGCGACCGGGAACTGCGGCCTTCGCGGCCTCGTCGCGCAGGTCAATGTGAATCTCGCTACACGGACCGCACGGGCCGGTGTCGCCCATCTCCCAGAAGTTGTCATGGCGGTTGCCGTTGATGATGTGGTCGGCGGGCAGATGCTTCTCCCAAAATCCGGCTGCCTCGTTGTCGCGCTCCAGACCCTCGGGCTCATAGCCCTCAAACACTGTGGCATACAGGTTCTTGGGGTCTATGCCGAGCACATCAACCAGAAATTCCCACGCCATGTCTATCGCCTCGCGCTTGAAGTAGTCGCCAAACGACCAGTTGCCCAGCATCTCAAACATCGTGTGGTGGTAGGTGTCGTGGCCAACCTCCTCGAGGTCGTTGTGCTTGCCGCTCACGCGCAGGCACTTTTGTGAATCGGCAACGCGCGACCATTGCACCGGCTTGTTGCCCAGGATAATATCCTTGAATTGGTTCATTCCGGCGTTAGTAAACATCAACGTCGGGTCGTCCTTGATTACCATGGGAGCCGAAGGCACAATGTGATGACCCCGTTGCTCAAAAAAGCGCTTGAACGCTTCGCGAATTTCTTTTGCTGTCAGCATATTATATAATTCTTTTTCAAATAATGTGCAAAATTAGTGCAAGCCGAGCGTAATACAAAATAAACTCGTTTATTTTTATCACCAAGGCGCTTCCTAATCTATCTTTGTTAATCCATGCGACCGCACTGCGGTTGCCCCACGAGCATCAGCCCACTGCGCGCTCCCCTTAGTTCTCAGGCCCTTTGCTGCATCACGCAATGCCATGAGATAATAGCAAAAGCCGCGGCACGCCTGCGTGCCACGGCTTTGCTATTAATAGAATGCATTAAAATCAATCCTCGGGGTGAGCGAGAATGTATTGCAGCAACACGTTGACATCGCCCACGGTGACGCTACCGTCGCCGTCGACATCGAGGTCGATGTCGGTGCCGCCCTCAAGAATGTCTGAGAGTATCAGGTTGACATCACCGATGTTGACGTGACCGTCGCCGTTGAGGTCAAGGGCACTGCCGGCGGCAGGCTCGAGCTCTACAAAGTTGTCAAGCGGGAGCAGTGAGTAGTTCTTGAAGAACTCAGGGTCGTTGACATCCATGCGGCGAATCACGTGGCGGCGTGCCGCCTGATGCTTGAACTCACGGCCCTTGCGGTCAATGAGCTTGCCGGCGCGAGCCTTGGCAGCGGCAACGAGTTGGTCCTCGCCGCCTTCCTCGCTGCTGTCGGTCCACTCCTCCAGCTGCTTGACAACGGTGCGCATGCTATACTTGGCGCCGTCGCTGAGGGCGATGTTCTGCTTGTCAATGTAGGTGCGGTCAACCTCGACGTACACCTCAGAGTCGACGAGCGAGTTAGTGTCGGCGAGATAGGTCTTGCCGGCAGCGTCGCTCACGATGTAGCCTTCGAGCTTCATGATTTGGTTACCGTTGGCATTGATAGTGTCGACACCCATCTCGATGTAGACAATCTCGGGCACCTCGCCCTCGAGAGCCTCGGGAGCCTCGGTGACCACATAGCGCGGGTTGGTGTGGTTGTCCTGCAGCGTGATGTTGAGCGTGCCGCCCTTGATCATCTGCATCTCGGCAATCTGGTTGAACAACTCGGTGTTGTCGCCGCAGTCAATGGCTGCCCAGTCGGGTTCCCAGTCAACCCAGGGGTCCTCGCCGAGCATCTCGAGCAGCTCGTAGTAGATTTGGGTAGCATTGTCGGTGACGTAGATGAGCTTCTCCTCATCGCTGACAAAGCCCACAATCAGGTCGTCGGCAACCTTGTACTCCTTGCCGTCCTCGCCATAATACCAGATCTCCCACATGGGCGTGCCCGGGTCGATGTCCTCGGTGATGGTGACGGGATAGAACTGCCAGTTGCCGTTGTACATAGTCGAGAAACCGGTGAAGGTGTAGGTCACGCCGTCAACGGGCTCGGGTATCTCGATGCCGAACTTGTTGTAGCCATCGATTGAGGCCTCGACCTCGTTCTCATTCTCGTCGATAGCCATGCCGTAGATCTTGAAGTTGCCGTTCTCGTCGGGGGCATCGTAGGTCTTGCCGGTGAACTCGTAGAAGGCGTTCATGTCGTACTCCTCATACCAGTCGGCAAAGTACTCGTCGTTGTTGTAGGCGCTGTAGAGGGATTCATCATCGGTCTTCGCGGTCGCGGGCTGGATACCCTCGATGTCCGTAGCCTCAATGCAGCTGCGATAGGTAGTCTTGGTACCGGTCCAGCCGGCGGGAATGATGTCGCCCGGCTCATACTCAATGCCGATTGGGCCAAAGATCAAGCCGTCGCTGAAGTACTCGTTGTTGGCATCCAGCGCACGGGCGTACAGGTAGTTGCCGTTCTGATACAGCACATAGGCCTCGTGGTCAAAGCGGAACTTAGTGTCATCGGCAAGCTCGAGCAAGCCTGCAAAGTCGACAATCGAGGTGAGGTCGTCGCCGCCTTCGCCGCCCTCGCCGCCTTCGCCCTCGGCAAAGGTGACGTCAATGCTGTTGATGTCGGTACGCTTCGAGAAGGTGAAGGTTACCTTCGAGGCACTGCCGTTCCACGTGGCGCTCGAGAACGCGCCGGGAGTGACGGCGGGATTCTCGTTGCGAGCACCGTAGCTGAACGCGGCGCTCTTGAGCACATAGCCCGCGGGGGCCTCAATGACGATGCTGCCGCCGTACATGCGCAGCTGCAGACCGGCATTGTAGTCGTTCCAGAATCGGTTGGGTGTGTTGCCGGTCGAGGGATTCACGGTCAGGCTGATGCCGTTGACCTTGGTGGTCTTGCTCTCGCCGAAGTCGCCGGCGGGATCGTCGCTGGTCGACGCCGCGGTGATGCCGGCGAACATGCTTAGGCCGTTGTTGTGGAAGTCAAACAGGGCGTTGGTGCCGGTGGGCTGGTCGTCGCCACCTTCGCCGCCTTCGCCGCCTTCACCGCCTTCACCGCCTTCGCCGCCTTCGCCACCTTCGCCGCCGCCGGTCTCACCGCCTTCGCCGTCAAGGTTCACGGTGATGACCTTGAACTGGTACTGCGCGGTGAACGTCAGCGTGAGGGTCTCGGCCTCGCCGCTCCAGCTCTTGCCGTCCCACGTGCCGGTCGAGGGGGTGGGAACATTAGTCTTGCTGCCGGTCTCGGTCACAATGCTGGTGATCTTGGAGCCCTCGGGAGCGCTGATGGTCACCGTGCCGTCGTACACGCGCAACTCATAGCCGCTGGTCGATTCCCAAATGCGGTTGGGGTTGGGCTCGCCGCTGGAGGGGCTCACGGTCAATGTGACGCCATCAATTGTCGTCGACACCTCGGCGAGTATGTCGCCGGCGGTGCTCTCGCTTGATGAGGCGCCGGTGATGCCCTCGAACATCGACAAGCCATTCTCGGTGAAGTTGAACACCACAGAGCTGCCTGCCAGTGCCGAAGCGGTCATCAAGATGGCCATCATCACAAGGGAGTAAAATCTCTTCATTTAGTTGTGATAGTTAATGGAGTTAATAAAAAAGGTAATATTTTGCAAAATTAATATTTTGTTAAGACTTTTCCAAATTTAAAATGTAATGCCCATACGGAGCCGCTGCCCACACCGCCGCTGCCCACAGGTCAGCTACTGCCTGCCCGCCACACATGGTACCTTTGTCAGTCAATGCAGCGGTATTGCCGCTGCCAGCGACGCCCCTCCCCCATGCTCCCCGCGAGTAACTACAAAGGTTGGGGCGATTGTATCAAACCCACCTCAAAACAAACTGACACTATATTAAGTTATCACAAATTACCGATTTAGTAATTGAGTCGATGTTTGACACCGTTAATTTCAAGTTAACCGCCGCCGATGTTGAACCCAGCGATAAGCCGGGCCAGGTTGTCAATAATTTTCAAAAGTCGTCTCATAATGTTGTTGTTGTAATTAGTTGTTAATAAAAATGTTAGTTAAATCTCAGTTATATTTATAAGGTTTCTTCCGGGTTGTCATGGGGGCGAAGATTGAACATGAACAGCTTGAACATTTGAACACCGTGAACAAGATCGGGGGATA
>CAMHDX010000017.1 GCA_946183895.1 uncultured Porphyromonadaceae bacterium
CCCTCGCCGCCGGCATAGGCGTTGCGGGCGACTGTCGCGCCGCGGCTGATGAGCACATTGGTGTTGTGCTCGCGAGGCTCAAATGTCGCCTCGTCAACCAGCTCATAGTAGCTCGGCACGATTTCCTCAATACACTCTTGGTTGAAGACCATGCCGTCACGACCGCCGCCGAACACGTTGCGCACCTGAGCACCCTCCATCAGGTTGACGTGAGTGTTCTGGGCGATGGTGTTGTTACCGTAACCGGCGCCGTACACGTCGATGAGATTGCCCTCGCGGTTGCGCACCGGCACGGGGATGTTAACCTGACTCTCGGCAGTCACGCGACAGTCGTGGTTGCCGCCATAGATGGCGCTGTTGACCACAGCGTTCTCGCTCAGGTAGTTAACGGTCGCCAAGCGGACATCGCAAGGCTTCATGCGGTCCAGACCATGGGCGCCACCGAAGAGCGCGTTCACCGTCACCGCCGAGCCGACGGGCACGTTGACGGTCGCGCTGGCGGTGCGTCCCTCGCTGAGCGACGCGCCGTAGACGTTGTGAGCCTTGCCGCCCAGCAGATTCAGGCGCCGGCTCCGAAGATGTCCATCGCCTCCTTGTCAGCCGTGGGATAGAGGTTCACCGTCGAGTTGTCGCCGGCGTAGAAGTAGTTGCCGCTCGAACCCGCGCAGCCGCCGAAGGTCTCCTGCACATTGCCCGTGTAGAAGTCAACCAGCGACGTGTTGGTCTTGGAGCAGTTGCCGGCGCCGAACACGCGGTCGGCGAGCAGCACCGAGCGGTTGCTCACCGTGGCGGCGTGCACCAGCACATAGGTGTCGCGCACGTCGGCCTGCTGCTGCATGCCCGGTGTGCCCTGGCCGCCACCATATATATTAATTACGCGGTCGGTAGCCAAGGTTGACGGCGACAGGATGTTGACAAAGGTGTTCACACCCTTGTCGCTGCTGCCGCGATCCACCGTACCCATCAGCGTGGGCTTGGAGTCAAAGCGCGGAATCGTCTTCTCGGCGTCCTCGTAGTAGTAAGCGTCGTCATAGTCGTAGTCGCCGAAGGGGCCGCCGTAGATTTCGCCCTCTGTGATGTTGCCGCTGTAGTATTCAACATAGGTGTTGGAGCGCACCGTCTGGGGGATTCCGGTCACGCTCGTCGGAATCGGCACACCGGCGCGACCGGCGACATTGTGCTCCAGCGTGCCGCGAATCTGACCGCCGAAGTCATTGCCGCCAAACACACCATGCAGCACCAGCGGACGACCATTGAGGCCGATGAACACCTCGGCGCCGCCCAGGATATCGGCATCGCAGGCGCCGGCAAAGCCCCAGTTGAGCGTGCCGTTGTTCAGGTAGAGCGTCGTGTTGCCCAGCACCGTGCCGCGGAAGCCGCCGCCGTAGATACACGGGGTGTTGATGTAGTTGGGGTCAGAGGACTTGGCGTTGAGCGTGACTATCGTGTTGTAAGGCACGGCAGGCTCGCCGCCGAAGGCGGTCTTGCCCACCACACCGCGCTCGCCACCGCCGTACACCATGAGCGCGCGGCCGTTGTTGAGCACGTTCATGTGCACATCGCCCCAAATCTCGCTGTCGACACCGTAGCCGCCACCATACACACTCATGGTCGTCGTCATGGCGTCCTCACGCAGCGTTGCCTCGCTCACACCGCAGCCCTCGACCGGGTCAAACACCAGCTCCGACACCGTGTTCTCCAGGATGTTCACCTCGGTGCCGCCGTTGATGTGACCGCTGCGGAAACAGCCGCCGTACACGTTGCCGCCGTTGAGCAGGCCGTCCTTGTCTATGTGCCACGTGAAGGTGAACGTGTCCGTCGCGTCGTCATAGGTCAAGATGCGCGGCTCCAGCTTCACGCCCGACAGGTTGAGCTGCACCTTGGTGGTCACGCCGTTGGACAGCGTGCCGATGATGCCGCCGCGATGCACGGCGTTGTAGGGTCCGGCAGGCACGTTGGCGTTGTTGCAGCCGCCCACCAGCTTGTCGAAGATGACCAGGTCGTGAATGAAGTTGAAGATGAATGTGCCCGGAGCCGACATGCTACCCACATTGCCGCCGCAAAAGAATGAGCCGATGCGCGTCGAGTAGGACACATACCCCTCGTTCTCGGGCGTGTCGGGGTCGTCCTCGTCAAAGAGGATGCTGGGGCGAATGGACACATCCACACCTTCCATATAGGTAGCGAACGTCGCCGAATCGGTCAGATCCAGCGTATTGATGTGCGGGTCGGCATACGCCTCGAGCATCTCGGGCGTAACCATGTTCTCACCGTTGCTGCCAATAAACACGTTGTTGGCGACCACATACGAGCCTATCTTCATGGTCGCCTCGGCGTCGCCGCTCACGTCGCCCGCCGCGGGGCGCAGCGTCGCGCTATTGCCGCCGCAATACACACTGCCGCCAATGTAGGTTATGTCGTCGGGACCGGCACCGCACAGGTGCACCGTCGTCTTGGGCACATTGGGGCGGAAGTTATTGAGCGCCTCGGCGCTGTTGGTGCCCGGCTCATAATAGAAGTCGGCATACTGTGGGTCGTCCTTCAACTCGGCATTGTCGGTGTAGAGATACGAGCCGTTGCCGCCGCCGTAGATGTTGCCCACCACACTGGCACGAATGTCCACGTTAGTCTCCTGCACCACATTGCCGGTGATGTCGTTGCCGCCATATACGTCGTTGACAATGCCGCCGTTGATGGTGACATTGGTCGCCAGCACATTAGCCATGCGCGCGCCGCCATAGACAGCGCCCACGATTTCGCCACTCTTGACTTCTACATTGGTCTCCAACTCCAGATTGCCGCGGTTGCCGCCGCCATACACATTGCCACCGATGCGCACCACCGGCGTGGCGGGCGTCTGAGCGACAAGCGTTACAAGAGACAATAGGCACAATGCTGCCGACAGCAACACTCGTCGCTGCCATTGAGAGGAAGATATGTAAAAATCGTGACGATTCATTTCGTTATTCTATAGTAAGTGTAGGGTTGTCCAAGTCGGCATCCGACAGGACATAGAGATAAGTTGGGTTGACCGTGAGACGAACCAAGGTTCGCTCGCCGTGATTGCTAACGCTCATGGCGGGCAACAGATTCTCGGTCTCGCAGTTGGCGCGCGTGAGGTTGCCGGCCTTGTCATATACATCATAGGTGCAGCGCATCACGATGCGGCCGTTGACGATGTTGGCAAACACTGCAGGATTGAGGTCAATAAATGCGGTGGTCAGCTCCAATCCAGTAGGATTGCTGAACAACGTGATTTCTTTGGTGCCGCTCACACTGCTCCACGTGATGCCCTCGATGGGGTCGTCACCACCATTGTTCGCCCGCAGCGTGACGGTCGCCGTTGACGATGAGGCAGCCTCGGTCTCGAGGTGCATCGACTTAAGCCTGATGGTGCGCAGGTCGTTGTAGGTGGCGTCAACACGAATTTGGAAGCCGATGGAGGCATAGATGTGATTGAGTAGCATGTAGATGTAGTTGCCCTCAACCGAACTGCGTCCGGTAAAGCCAAATTGCCCCATGAGCAGCCCATCGACATCGGTTATGGGCAAGCGGCGACTGTCGCCCTGCTTGACACCCACGACGACACACACGTCCGACGTAGAAATCGGGCTGAGACCCGCCAACGTCATTACCACACCGTTGTCGTAGCCGCCATCGAGCGGCGCAACACTTGCATTGGGCACAGCCTCCTTGGGCAGGAAGCCGTACACGTAGAAGTGCTCACCATGCTCCACGCCGATGTCCGAGCGCCACGTGCCGGTCTCGTTGCTGAAGGTGCCGCGCTTGCCGCCGCCGGTGTTCGTGGTCATGAACACGTCGATGTTTGTCGTCTCATCGGGGTCGTAGACCGTGAAGCCCGCGGGCATGGCTCGCGTGCCGCCCAACTCATTGTCATGATAAGCGCCCGAGAGAGGCAACAGGTAGATGGGGCTACTGTCGCGCGGCTCCTCGCTGTGGCGGTTGTTACACGCGGTGAACACTGCCGACCCGGTCAGCAGCATCGCCATCGCCAATATTATGTTACGCGTCTTCTTGTCCATCTCTTCTTACCAGTTGTAAAGGTTGTGGTTGCGCGGCGCGCCCGTTGACCAGTCGTGCATTGCCAACTCCAAGAGGTCAAGCACGACACCGCCGGTCTCGTTCACCTTGAAAATGTAGGTGTAGTCGTAGCCCGGCTTCCACTCCATCATCGTAGCAGGCACGTCGGCCGTGCGCTCCTCGCCCAGCACCTTGACAGTGAGCCTGAACGAGCCCTGGCCCGAACGCGGCAGCACAGTGTACCAGTGAGGAGTAGCGTCGGTGTAGTCGACGGTGAACGCGTCAATCACATCGGGATAAGCGGCACCCGACGCCACCGACGAGCTAAACGACGAAGACACCGCAGTTCCTGTGATGGGATAGGTCAAGGTCAAGCCGCCCTTCAGGGCAATGGGCGCACCGTTGCCGGGCGCGAACGCAATGTCGCTCAGGCCGGTGCGGTCGTAGTGCTTGACACTCTCCGAGAAACGGAACATAAACCGCACATGCGCCACCGGCTTGTAGAACTTCATCTGTATCGTGTTGCCGAAGAGCTTGTCGGGATAGAGGGCGGCATTGCCGGTGCTGAACCACATTTCGGACACATAGGGCACGTCATCGGCGTTGTTGCCGTCGATGGTGAGCGACATGGTCGTCGCCACCGGCGTGCCACCGGTGCTCACCGTGATGCCGGAGGCGTTGGCAGGCGCATACGCCCAGTAGCGATAGGCCTTGGAGGAGTAGTCCCAGTACTTGATCATCTGCTCTCTCCCACTCTCGCCCTGGCCAATATATTCCCAGCCCGTGGGCACCGTGCCGCCCACAAACGCCACACGATAGCCGTCAATCACGGTTTGATAGCCGGTGTAAGCGGCGGTCGAGGCGTTGTAGGCATCGTTCTTGAAGCCCCACAACTTGAAGGAAGAGGGTCCGGCGTTGTCGTTGAGCGCCGCGCGTGTCACAGTGCGCTCCTCGCTCAGGTTGCCGGCAAACGTAATCGCCACGTCCTCCACCGCGGGCGGATTGGGCGTGGGTGTGGGCTCCGGCTCAACCGGTTCATCGCTACTGCCACAGGCACTGAGCGACAACACCAGCAACGCCGACAGCACCTGCTTGACTGCTGTCGCAGCACGATAACTTATTTCAAACACAGTTTCTCTCAATTTACCTTTCAGTTGGTTTGGCCTCCGGTGGCCATGGGGTTCTTGGTGAGGCGCTCCGCGTTGTCCTTGCTCGGCAGCCTCGTGGTTGTTGTAATCTGACGGGGAGTCGAACCCCGTCAGATTTTAAGCGAGTTGATTCAGATTATTGAACCTTGATCACCTTCACAGCGTACACGTTGTTGCGGTTGATGTACTTCTCGTAGTACGTCTGGCCGGGAACAAACGCACCCGGATCGCCGGCACCTACACCACCCTCAACGCGGGCAGCATACTTGCCGAGCGTGTCGCTCCAGTCGGCGGGAGCGCTGGCATACTGCACAGCGGTCCAGTGCTCGCTCTGGGTACCGGCGCTCACGAGGTAGACGTAAGCGTAGGTACCTGCGGCGGGAGTGAACTTGGCGGCCTGACCGGCAGTCACAACGATGTTGTTGCCATCGGCAGCGGGAATGTTCGTAACTGCGTTGTCAATGGTACCCTTGGTCAAAACCAAGCCATTGCGACCGGTCACGTTGCCCGATGCATCGCTTGAGCCGATGTTCAATGCAGCCATCACGTCGATCTCGGTAGCGGCCTTGCTGAGCGTGTAGATATTGCTATTGGCGGCAG
Source organism: uncultured Porphyromonadaceae bacterium (assembly GCA_946183895.1). Lineage (GTDB taxonomy): Bacteria > Bacteroidota > Bacteroidia > Bacteroidales > Muribaculaceae > Sodaliphilus. The sequence continues at coordinate 5,790 of CAMHDX010000017.1, forward strand.
CGAGGTCGTCGATCAAAGTACCATCGTTCATCAACATGACGTAGATGTCACCCTTAGCAGCTGTGTACTCGTCGCTGCTCACGACGTGACCATTCTGATAGGTAGTGACCGACGGGACAGCCACGGTAGTGATGGTAGCCTGGGTGTTGTCGGTAGAGCCGATAACAACTGCGTCGAAGGTGATGGGGAACAAACCCGGCTTATCGCTATCGGTCGGATCGGTGCTGGTCCAACCATTGGTGTTGTCCGAAATCTTGAACACGTAGGTGTAAGCGTAGTTGGGCAACCACTTGGAGTAGATTTGAGGCACAAATGCCTTGGCGCCGTGGATCTTGATCTCCTCGCCGCTGCCATCGTCCGAGATGAGGGTGTAGTCAACACGCAACTCAAGAGCCTTACCTTCCTCGTTAGGCAGCACGGTGGTGTAGAAATCACCGGTACCGGCATAGGAAGCACCGGCAAGGGTCTTACCCAACTTGCCATCGGTGTAATTCAGCGTACCGAAGCCGCGGCTGTTAGCCGAGGTTGTACCGGTTGCGGTTCCGTCAATGGCCACGTGAGCCTGCTTGTAGCCGGTAGCGGCAAGGGGATTGGTGTTGAAGGACACAGTGTACTTACCGGCTGTGAAGAAACCGCCGGCATCGTTGAACAGAGTAGCGTCGGTCGAATTGGTACCGGTAGCGATGCTAGTACCGTTGTCGCTATAGAACTTAACATCCTTCACGCTGTAGCCGGGCACGGTCTCGTAGAGAGCCATACGCACCTTGGCAGCCAGCGAGCGGAACTCCAGGCGGACCACTTGGTTGTAGTTGCTCTTAGCCACCGGATAAAAGTCGGTGATGTAGCACTTCGCCAAGTCGGTCTCACTACCGGTAAGTTCATAGGTCTTGGTGCCGGTGATGCGAGTCGATGTAGCACCGCCGCCGCCAAGCGAGTAAGCGACAAAGTTGTACTGCGAGGTGCTGAAGTCCCAATACTTGATAGTCTGGGAAGTAGCTTCGGTGTGACCGGTGAAGATATCCTTGCCGACATACTCCCAATCGTGGGTGTTGCTGGCGGTGGTGCCGGCGGTGTTGAGCGCCCAAACCACACGGTAGTTGTCAAACACGGGCGACATCGTGGTGCCATCACCCTTCTCACCGAACACGATGAACTCGTTGCCGAGCAATGCGGCGGCATCGGCGCCTGTGGCGTTGGCGCGGGTCACGGCACGGAAGCCGCTACCGAAGCCGATCTCGTTACCCTTCACGGTCTGCGCGGGCTCGTCGCCCAGGCGGTTGTCATTGTTACAGCTGGCCATTGTCAAGCCCAGCAATGCAACAATCGCAAAACTGATCTTTTTCATCTCTGATAAAATTTAAAAAGTTAATAATAAATTTAATTAATTGATTTCAAACTTGTTGGTTTACTTTGGTTTTGGATTATTATAGGTTTGTCATTCTACATGTCAATCTCCCACGTGCCGCCGTCCTCGGGCTCCTTGATGACAGCGTCAAAGCCGCTACCACCACTGCGACTGGGGATGGGCACCGTGTCCATGTCCAGCTCGACGGTGATGATGCCGCCCTTGAAGCGCTTGCGCACCTTGTCGGTGATGTCAAACACCAGTGTCGAGTCCATGCCGTTGTTAAACATCATTGTCACGTCCATGTAGTGACGATGCTTGTCGTTGAGCTCTGCCTGCGAACGCATCCGCCCGCAGTTGTTCTCGCAGATGCCGAAGGTCATCAGTCGGCCGCCGATGATGTCGACCGGCTCGCCACGCATGTCGCAATTGTTCTTCATGCGCGTCGTGTAGTGGATGGTGATAGCGTCTGCACCGGCAATGCCGCTGTTGACGTTGGTCGTGCGCGCCATACCCGAGAAGTTGCCCACACCGTCGATGGCGGTGACGCGGCCGTTGTTGTTGTGGATGATCACCTGCGTGAGGTAGATGTAGGTGATCGGGTAGAGCGTCATCTCAATCTTCTTGTAGTAGACCTTGCGCTCCTCGTCGTAGATGAAGCCGCGCAGCGACTGGTCGATGTCAACGCCCTGAACATAAGCGCTGTAGAGTGCCTCCGGCTCCCAGAACGAGCGCACAAAGCGCGGCGCGTTGTAGCGCGAGTTGTAGATCGTCTGGTTGGTCGAGGCGGTCACGTAGTCGAGTGTCGTCGTCTCGTCAAAAATCAAACTTTGCACACCGTCGAGCGTGGTGATGTCGTTCCACACCAGCAGGTCCCAGTAGCCCCACATGTAGCGGGCGGTGAAGCGGTTGCCCGCAAACTGGTGGGCGTACATGTTGGTGTGAGCCAGGTAGGGCTCGTTGCCGGTGTAGTAACGGCGCAGCTGGAACTCGGACGGCTCGATATAGCCGAACTCGCCGAAGATGCGGCGGTCGATGTCGTCCCAGCCGTAGTACCACTCGTCGCGGTAGTTGTAGTCGTCATAATTCCACAGCACCTCCAGGTTCAAGTCGGTCATGACGAACTCCAACTCCAACTCCTCCATGCCGTACAGGTGCAGCTTGGGTTTACGCACACAACCACACAGCAGCAGCACGGTGAGGGCCATTGCCATCGCCGCGCGCATGGTGCGCAATCTGCTATGTCGTTGTGTCATCTTCATTATCTCGTTTCGTGTCTTAATTCTCTTTTATGTCCATTCTTTAATACCACTCCCAGCTTCTGAAGCTCGCGCCCCGCTTCTTGATCTTGCGGTACAGCAGGTCGTAGCTGATGGTCACGCCCACACAGGTGGGTCCCACGTAGGTGTGGTGATACTGGCGCTTCTTGAACAACTCGGGCGACTGCGTCCACTTGTAGTAGTAGAGGTGGTCGCGGTAGTTGGGGTTGACCGGGTTCTCGTACTGGTAGGGGTCGTACTTGCTGGTGAAGAAGCCGAACTGCGCCGAGAACTCGAGCTTCCAGTGGCCGCGCTTGTCCAACTTCTGGACATAGCCGATGCCCACGCCGGCACCGATGCCCTCGCCTACCCAACCGCGGTCGGCATCAAAGCACAAGCCGTACAGGGCAACATTGGCATAGCCCTGCACGTACAGGCCGCGGAAGGCGGGACCCTGACCCGGCGGATTGTAGCGGATGTCGCCGCTGCGCAAGTAGTAGCGCGCCTCGAGCTGATAGTTGCGAATCTGGAAGTATTTGTGTCCCCAGTAGTTCTGCCACCACGGGCAGTCGAACGTGCCGACGTAGGTGAAATGGCCGTGCAGAGGATAGTACTCAACAGTGATATTGGGGATGGGGCACCACTTGTCGTAGCCGCCCGGCATGTACACGCCGTAGAGCAACAGGTTGGTCTTGACCGACAACAGCTCGCGACGCGGATAGCGCTTGGGGCCGAAGGTAAAGTCAACCTTGCCGGGCAAGGCGGCGGTGTTGAACACGCGCAGCGGCAGGTGGGTGGGACGCACGCGACGCTCATCGGTCTTGCGCTTGCAGTAAATCACGAGCTGGGCGGTGCGCAGCTGCGGATAGTAGGTCGAGAGCAGGCGGTGCCACAGGCGGCCGTCGTCCAGGGCGCGCAGCTCGCGCTTCATGGCGTCGTAGCGGCCCGCGGGCAAGTAGCGGTCACACAGCGTCTTGACACGATCATAGTCCTTGTCGCCCGCCTCGCGCATGAGCATGGCGAGCGTCAGGTAGTCCTCGGCCTCGCTGAGCATGCGCATGTCGGCGTCCTTGAGCGGCACGTCAAGACGGTTTTGCACAAAGTTGAGCAGTGCGCGCATGCGCGCCTCGCCCAGGTAGGTGTTGCGGGGCAGTGTGCCCTCGGGCGACGCCGCGCCGCGCAGGTCGATGCGCAACGCCTCGATGCTGTCGCTGTTGAGCATGGGCAGCACGTCGTCGTTGAGCTCCACCAGCACGGGGCTGTCGGCGGGCAACGCGGTCTTGTTGACCGGGAAAATCACCGTGGCAGCCACCGACTGAAACTCCTCGTTGTCAAGCACGGGGATGTAGGCGCTGTCCACATATATTATATAAGGATACTCTACACTGTGGTTCGTAATGGGCGCACACAAAGCTTGCGTGCCGCATGACAGAATCATGGCACACAATGCGATAGCACATCTCACCGACATGCTAATGCTGCGGACTACGCTTATGTGATATAGCAAACCCATAATAAACCTAAAAAGTTTTTTCCCTTTTGGTGATAGATTATCGGGTAAAACCCCGATTTTCTTCAACAAAACACATTTTTTGTAAACCAAGTGCCAAAATTATACCGAAAAACATAGCTACGCAAATAAATTAACAGTTTTCG
>CAMHDX010000018.1 GCA_946183895.1 uncultured Porphyromonadaceae bacterium
GCATAGTAGGCAGGCATTGACGACGGACTGGCGACAATGCGGCGGGCGAGGTCCCCCTTCCACGCGGCAAACTCGGCATTAGCCGTGTCGACAACGGCAAAGCGCATCGCCTCCTTGTCAATGGTCATGATCTCCACAGCGTCCTCGCTGCCCGCCAGGTCATATTCACGACCATAGCCGGCCAGCGACGTGGTGAGCGTGAGCCGGTCAAGGCTGTCAACGGGGAAACAAATCTGCCTGCCGTCCTCCAGGCGCAGACGATAGATTGACGGGAACTGCGGCGCGGTGCTCTCGAGGCTGAACGCGCCATCGTCATGGGTGCGCACAGTGTCCATGATGTACCAGTAGCCACTCGACGACTGCTCCAGCACGAGTACAGTGCTGTCGCCGGCACCCTCAACAGTGCCGCTCACCGCAAACTTGCCCTCGCGATTGCAAGCCGCGGCGACAAGCACAAGTATTGATAGATAAATTAACTTCTTCATAACACGTTAATACATTATTATTGAGGATTGAGCACCCGCACGATCAATCCAGCCCACGGTTGCGCAACAACGCGGCGGCTGTGGGCTCATGACCGCGGAACTCCTTGTAGAGCGTCATGGCGTCCTCGGTGTCGCCCGCCTCGAGAATGAGGCGGCGATAGTCGTCGGCAACGGCGCGGTTGAGCGGACCCTCCGCCTCAAAGCGCTCGTAGGCGTCCGCCTCCAGCACCTGGCTCCACAGGTAGGTGTAGTAACCGCAACTGTACTGCTCGTTGTCAAAGATGTGCTTGAAGTAGGGGCTGCGATAGCGGAACTGCACCATGGCGGGCATGTGCAACTTGGTTGCCACTTGCTTCTCAAACTCGCGGATGTCGATGTCGGCAGTGGTCCCCGCCAACTTGTGCCACTCGATGTCGAGCAACGCGGCGCCCACCAGCTCGGTGGTCATGAAACCTTGATTGAACTTGTGGCTGGCGATGATCTTGTCAACCAGCTCCTGCGGAATCACCTCGCCGGTCTTGTAGTGGCGGGCATAGTTCTTCAACACCTCAGGCACGAGCGCCCAGTGCTCGTTAATCTGCGACGGCATCTCAACCAGGTCACGGTCAACATTGGTGCCCTGCAGCGAGTGGAACGGCGCGCGAGTGAGCATACCGTGCAATGCGTGGCCAAACTCGTGGAACACGGTCTCCACCTCGTCGAGTGTCAGCAACGACGGGGTGTCGGCAGTTGCAGGAGTGAGGCTCGCTACATTATAAATAATGGGACGCACGACCTTGCCGTTGTAGTTATACGACGAGTTGAACTCGCTCATCCAGGCACCCTGCGCCTTAGTGGGACGCGGAGTGTAATCGGTCATGAACACCGCCACATGGGCGCCGCTCTCGTCGGTCACGTCGTACACCTTGACTGCGTCATTGTACTTGGGCGCGTCCTTCATCTCGGTGAAGGTCAGGCCGTACAACTTGTTGGCGGCAAAGAAGATGCCGTTTTGCACCACACTGTCGAGCACAAAGTAGGGACGCACGTCGTCCTCGCTGAGGTCAAACTTCTCCTTCTTGACCTTCTCGGCATAGTAATAGTAGTCCCAAGGAGCAATTTGGAAGCCGCCGCCATGAGCGTCAACATAGGCTTGCATGTCGGCAACCTCCTCGTCAACCTTCTTGATAGCCGGGCGCCATAGTTGCATGAGCAGGTTCTCGGCGCGCTCCACAGTGCCCGCCATCACCGGAGCGACGGCATAGTCGGCAAAGGTCGCGTAGCCCAGCAACTTCGCCTTGGCTTGACGCAGGCGGATGATCTTGTTGATAATCTTGCTGTTGTCATTGTCGTTGCCGCGGCTGGCAGTGTTGGTGTAGGTCTCGTACATCTGCCGGCGCAGGTCGCGGTTGTCGGCACTGCTGAGCACCGTCAGGCGCGTTGAGCCGGTCGCCGTGAATGCCCAGCCGGTCATGCCCTTCTCCCGGGCGAGCGCAGCAGCATCGGCGATGGTCTGGGCGGGCAGTCCCGCCAGCATGGTCGAGTCGGTGATGTTGATGACATTGTTGGCAATCTCAGCCATCACGTTGTTGGTGAACTTGAGCGACAACTCTGCCTGCTGCTGATTCAGGCTCTTGAGGCTATCCTTGAGCTCGGGCGAGAGCAATGCGCCGGCGCGCACCATGCGCTTGTAGTACTTCTCGGTCAAGCGGCGCTCCACCGGTTGCAGCTGCAGGCTGTCCGCGTTGTCGTACACAGCCTTGATGCGGGCGAACAGGCTGTCGTTGAGCATGATGTTGTCGTGGTGGGCGGTAAAGCGCGGCGACAACTTCTCGGCGAGCGCGTGCATCTCATCGGTGTTATCACTCTCGACCAGCGCGGCGAACACATACTCTACCTTGTTGATAATCTCGCCACTGTTGTCCAATGCCAACACAGTGTTGGCAAAGTCGGGCGTTGCGGGATTGTTGATAATCGAGTCAATCTGCTCGTTTTGCTGCTTGATGCCCGCCTCGAGTGCCGGCTCATAGTCGGCATAGGTGATTTTGTCGAACGGAGGAATACCGTAAGGCGTGGTGTACTCCTCCAGGAAGGGATTAGTGTGATTCATCTTTTCACATGACACTGTCGTGAGTGCCAGCGCACCCAGGACAATAGCGATTGATAAAACTGATTTCTTCATGAGATATAATGTTGTTTATTAATATTCAAAGGTGGTAAATTGCGGATAGTGGTCGCTGGTGATGGCGTCGCCACGCACGAGGCTCACAGGCCTGAGGTTGCCGCGATACATCACATGGTCGATGCGGAACAGGAAGCGGTCCTTGTTGTAGGTGTTCATGTAGCCGCGATAGACCTCGGGGTAGACGTCGTGCAGGTCATCGCCCATCAGCGTCCGGTAGGTCCACGAGGCGGGCGTGTCGTTCATGTCGCCACACAACACGAGGTCGGTGGCAGTGCTGTCAACAATGCCGCGCAGCATCTCCGCCTCGGTGGCGCGCAACTCGTAGGCGGCGCGTAGCTTGGCTATCAACGTGTTCTTGACTGTCTGCATCGTCTCGCGGTCGCGCACCTTGCCATCGGTCACGTCGCGGAACAGGTCCTTGTCGTCACGCTTGAGGCCGATGGGTTGCAGGTGGTAGCCGATGAACCGGATCACGCGACCGGCGGGCATCGACACGTCGTATGCCTCAATGTCCATACTGTAAGTGCTCTCACAGTCCGGATTTAATATACAAGGGTCAATCGTGGTTATCGCCAACCGCTCGTAGGGGTACTTGGACAAGATTATCACATCGTGATAGCCATGCTCTCGATAAGGATAGTGGGCATCAATCGAGTCGAGTATCACATTGATGGCGGGAATGTCCTCATAGTGTATGCTGCCCAGCGAAGCTTCCTGCAGTATCACCACATCGGGATTTTGCTCAAGGATATATTGAAAAATGGCATTGGGCTCGCGCTTGCGATTCTTGGTCCACGGTCCGGTGCCGCCCACATTGAACTGCATCATGGTGAAAGTGTGCTTCAACTCCACCTTGCGGTCAACATTGCCGCCCACGCCGAGAGCTATCACGCGCGAGATGGGGGCCGCGCACGCGAGCAATGCCGCCAGCATGACTACCACACTGCGCCATGCCCTCGCCGCCACCAGCACCACCAGCCACACCAGCGCTACCACCACGACGACAGGCAGCGCCAGCGTCGCCACCGCCGGCAGTGACCACCATCGCGGGTCGACCAGTCCGCCATAGGCACTGACAACAAGCATCAGCGCCACCACTATGGTAACTATCAGCAACCCTATGTCAATCAGTCTCTTCATTTTTGAGTAAAATGAGCTAACACATCACGCTCACGCCGCGACAACGAGTCGTAGCCAGACCGCTTAATCTTGTCCAACACGGCATCCAACTCTGCCTCGGTGGGCCGGTCATGCCGTGGTGTCGGACGCCTGCGGGGCATCGCCCAGCGGGTGATGTCGGTGCCGCGTTTGAGCAGCAATGTAAACGCCACGCCGGTCAACGCGCCACCCAGGTGCGCCACATGCCCTGCAACATTTGTGCCAATGGTCAACACGTCAATCAGCACAATCACCGCCACGACCCACTTGAGCGCCACGTCACCGATGATGAGCAGGCGCACGCGATAGTCGGGGCGATAGCAGGTGATGGCGAGCATCACAGCGGCAACAGCTGCCGAGGCGCCCAACAGCACCCCGCCCGCCGGCATCGCCGTCGACACCACGAGGGCGGCAATGGCTCCGACCACGCCGCCCAGCACGTATAGCCGCACCACCTGGCGGTGGCTGTAGAACTCAATGAACACGTTGCCTATCCACCACAGCCACACCATGTTGACCAGCAAGTGCCACCAGTCGACATGGACGACCATGTGGGTCAACAGCGTCCACGGGCGCAGGAGCGCACGGCTCCACTCCAACGGCAGTGCCATGTACTCCACAACCGGCGAGACGAGGCGCAGCAACACAAACGCAGCCACGTTCACCGCCACCAGCCAGCCTAACCCGTGCAGCCGCCGCAAGGCATCAGTAATACTGCGAGCCATTCCTGCCGATGTTCTTGCGATACCAGTACAGCAGCACCAGCGCCCCAAACAGCATTCCGCCCAGGTGGGCAAAGTGTGCCACGTTGTCCCAGGCGAAGTCGCCCAGACCCATCAACAACTCGATGGCGGCGTATATCAGCACCAACCACTTGGCGCGGAAGGGGCCGAAGAAGAAGAAATACAACTGCAGGTTGGGCAGGAAGAATGCCACCGCCAGCAGGATGCCGAACACCGCGCCGCTGGCTCCCACCGTGATTAACTGGTTGTACAGCGGATTGAGCGAGATGCCGTGGGCAATCACTGTCTTGTAATAGTCCACCTCGCCATAGGCGGCGCCAATGCTGTCAATCATCGAGGGTAACGTGAAGTGCCACGTCAACTCCTGCACGATGCCGGCACCCACTCCACACACGATGTAGTAAAACAAAAAGCGCTTGGAGCCCACAATCATCTCAATGAGCCGCCCGAACATGAACAGGGCGAACATGTTGAAGAAGATGTGACCCAAACCCGCGGTCGAGTGCATGAACATGTAGGTGAACAACTGCACCGGATTGAACGCGCTGCCCTTGTAGTAGTGCAGGCCCAACAACTCGGTGAGGTCAATGGTGCCTTGCAGCAAGATGGTGGCAAGCCACAACAACACGTTTATTATCAACAGATGCTTGGTCACGGGCGGCATTGACCGCCATGAATCAGAACCGTATTCTATCATTCAATCAACTTAAGTTTTAATGCCGGCCTCAAGCACTTGAAACCGCAATGTTCATCATGTCAATGGCGAGAACACGCTACACCACAACCATTCACAACAGCCCACCGGAGCGACTGCTGCAACATGCGCGGCGAGGGTTCGCCATTTTTTTGGCAAAGTTAATAAAAAGCAGCGATTTAGGCTAAAAATCGTTACAAATCATTGAAAAAAACGTTTTTTTTGCAATTTATCGCATCAAAATTTTGTGCAATTCATTGTTTTAGCTATATTTGCCAGCAGAAAACCATTTTTATTGCTTTTTTTAAACCATTTAAAACCAACTATTATGAACAAAACAGAACTTGTAAACGCAATCGCCGCCGCCGCTAAGCTCAAGAAAGCTGACGCAAAGGCTGCTTTGGAGGCTACTATCGCTGCTATCGCCGAGGCTCTTGCTAAGGGTGACAAGGTGTCGCTGATTGGTTTCGGTACATTCGGTGTTGTCGAGAAGGCTGCTCGTGAGGGTATCGTTCCGCGTACCGGTGAGAAGATCCAAATTCCCGCCAAGAAGGTTGTGAAGTTCAAGGCAGGCGCCGAGTTGGCCGCTAAGGTGAAGTAATCACAGCACTCCCGCGTTTAACCTATTAACATGGTTGACGGCAGGCGTGCCGCCAACCATGTTTTGTTGCTCATCCAAGTTGCTGATGCTCTGAAACTTGAATGTCCCCTACTACGCACTTTACCAGGAAACCCCAAATAACAAACTTTCCCCTCTCATGGCAACCATTAACAAACTCAACCATCTCATCTCCCATCTCAACCTCGCCGCCAAGCCTACGGTGGCTGCCGTGTGGCCTCAAGACACCTCTACGCTCAACGCCCTGCGCCGCGCCCTCAACAAGGACATGGTCAACGTGATTACTGTGGGATGCGCCGAGCGTGTGACAAAACACCTGGACCGCTTCATCGGCTCCGGCTCGCTCACAGTCGTTGATGCCGACACGCCCGAGGCGGCTTCGGACCTCGCTGTGTCGCTGGCGCGACAAGGCGAGGCGGACATCTTGATGAAAGGCCTGGTCAAGACCGACGTGCTACTGCATGCCGCCCTCAACAAGGAGCATGGGCTGATGACCCCGGGCAACGTGCTGACCCACATCACCGTGGGCGACATTCCGCAATACGACAAACTGCTGATGTTCACCGACGTCGCTGTGCTGCCCTGCCCCACCCTGGCGCAACGCGAGGCGCAACTGCGCTACATCACGCGGCTGGCTCGCTCAATCGGGGTGGCGACACCCGCCATCGCGATGGTGCACTGCAGCGAGAAGGTCGACGAGCGCCACTTCCCGGTCACCGCCGACTACCGCGAACTCGCCGCACGCGCCGCCAGGGGCGACTACGGCGACTGCATGGTTGACGGACCCATGGATGTCAAGACCGCTTGCGACGCCCACGCCGCGCGGGTCAAGGGCATCAAATCGCCCGTCGCGGGCATTGCCGACGCGTTGCTCTTCCCCGAGATTGAGAGTGGCAACGCCTTCTACAAGGCGATGACGCTGTTCGGCGAGATGCGCACCGCGGCTATCGTGTGCGGCGCCAATGTGCCGCTGGTGGTGCCTTCGCGTGGCGATGACTTCCGCAACAAGTTCTACAGCCTGGCGCTGGCTTGCGCGCTGATCGTTAACCCATAACCCACTATTACTCACACTATTACATAACTATGCTCATTCTTGTTATCAATCCGGGCTCCACGTCGACCAAGGTGGCTGTGTTCAACGACACCGACCAGCGGTTTAGCATCTCAATCAGCCACAGTCCCGAGGAGTTGGCTCCCTTCGACGACTTCACCGACCAGGAGGAGTTCCGCTATGACCACATTTGCTCGGCGCTGGCTGCCGCCGGCTATGGTGAGACGCACTTTGACGCAGTGATTGGCCGCGGCAGTCTTGCCAAGCCTGTCGAGGGCGGCGTGTATCTAGTCAATGATCAGATGATTGACGATGCGCGACGGGCAACCGACCGCCATGCCTGCGACCTGGGCTGCATCCTCGCCCAACGCTTCGCCCAAACCATGCCCGGCGCACTGTGCCTCATCGCCGACCCGGGCTCGGTTGACGAGCTCAACGACTACGCGCGTGTCACCGGTTCGCCGCTGATGCCGCACTACTGCATCTGGCATGCCCTCAACCAGCGTGCCATCGCGCGGCGCTACGCCCACGAGACCGGACGGCACTACGAGGACTTGAACCTGATTATCTGCCATCTGGGCGGCGGCATCTCTATCGCGGCACATGAGCACGGGCGCGCGGTGGACGTCAACAATGCCCTCAATGGCGACGGTCCCTTCTCGCCCGAGCGCGCCGGCACGCTGCCGGTGGGCACGCTGGTGGACTTGTGCTACAGCGGGCGCTACACGCGCGCCGAGTGGCAACGCCGCATCGCCGGTCAAGCGGGCATGAGTGCGCACCTGGGCACTAACGACATGCGCGAGGCTCTGCGCCGCATCAACGCCGGCGACGCTCACGCCAAACTCATCGTTGACGCCATGCTCTATCACACCGCCAAGGCCATCGCATCTCATGGTGCCACGCTGCGCGGCAAGGTCGACGCAATTCTCCTCACCGGCGGCATGGCGCACAACGACTACGTCACCAACGCCCTGCGCGAACGCGTTGACTGGCTCGCACCGGTGTTTGTCTACCCGGGTGAGGACGAGATGCGAGCTCTCGCCGAGAATGCCCTCGCGGTGCTCAACGGCTCCATTACCGCCAAGCCTTACTGAGCCACGCCCGATTAACCACACAAAAATAGCCTCGGTCTCAAATGAGTTACCGAGGCTTATTTTGTGCGATCCAGATGTGCTATCATCAGCATGACGGCTCGCGGTGAGATTGTTTTATTACGAATCAGTCAGTGTTACTATTGTTTGAAGCATTTTACGCCTTTTTGACTGACCAGAACCGTAAAGGTTTAATCGCTCTCTCGCTTTTAACCTTTATTAACAACCTCGCCACATTACGGCACATGTATTTACTTTGCCTGACCTGCCTTTTTATCGGGCTTGACGGGCGGAATCTTGCAGTAGGGCTTGCCCTTGTTGGGCAGAGCCTGCTCGCCCTCAGCCGCAGCTGCCTTGTCGCACTGCTTCTCGGCCTTGCAGCATTGTTGCGCGGCAGCCTTGTCGCACTTCACGGCGGCTTTGTCGCACTTCGCGGCGGCCTTGTCGCACTTCGCGGCGGCTTTGTCGCACTTCGCGGCAGCCTTGTCGCACTTCGCGGCAGCCTTGTCACACTTCGCGGCGGCCTTGTCGCACTTCGCGGCGGCTTTGTCGCACTTCGCGGCGGCCTTGTTACACTCCGCTACTTTGCAGTCGCTACAATCCTTGGCGGCATTTTGCTTGCAGCACTGCTGTCCCGCCTTGCTACACTGCTGCGCGGGCTTGCAGCAATCGTCTGCCATAGCCACTGGGGCGGCGCACATAGCCAGTACCGCCACCGCTAACATCATCAATCTCTTCATAATACCTAAATTTTGTGAATCTATTGTTGATTAGTGAATTAATAAATCTTGCTGAACAATCCGCTGTAACTCAGTGTGATGCCATAGTAGGTACCACTCACAGCCGACGGCATGCCGCCCTTGAAGCGCGCGCCGCCAATGTGAGGCGTGATGCGCACACTCGACGTGTAGCGGTGATTGTCGACAAAGCGGCTATGCACCTTGATGTCGACATCAAGCGCTACCTGCCACGACACGCTGCCCAGCGACACGTCATGGCTCTCGGTGACGATGAACACGTCGTGACCGTCGTCGTTGACGCCCCATTCCAGGTCGTTGACGCTCCAGCCCAGGCGGTGATAGACCATGCCGGCGAGTGGTGTGATGCTCACCGCGTCACTGCGCAACACGCTGTAACCCAGCAACGCCCGCACTGTCACATGGCTCGCGCTACCCGACCGGTTGAGCTGCAGGTCGCGCCCCTTCTCGTCAAACAAGCCGAACGGGTTTCGGACCTTTAACGACGGCTGGCCGTAGTGAGCCCCCGCCTTGAAGCGCAGGCCGCCATAGTCGACCTCGAATGCGCCGCCAAAGGGGACTTCGCCCTTGACAAAGCTGTGCAGGCCGCCGGCAGGCAGCATGCCGCCCACTCCGGCCTCAAAGCCGTAGCTCCACCGTTGTGCCCACGCGGACATCGCCATGACACAAGCCAGTATTGTTGTCAAAATTCGCATCATCGGCAAGCTCATTTTAGCTGAAGAATCTTAAAACCTAAAGTTGAGAGTGTTTTGCTTAGAAATTTCATTAAACATTCTCCACAATGCATTACGAATTCTGTAATTATCTGTAAAAATTATCTGTAGTTCTCTGTAATTGTGCATTGTGCATTATTAATAACTCTCGTCAAGCGTGGGGAAGGCACCTTGCTTCACATCGCTGATGTAGTTGCCCACACTGTCGATGAGGCGCTCGCCCAGGTTGTCGTACAGGCGCAGGAACTTGGGCTTGAAGCCCATGTTCAGCCCCAGCATGTCGTGAGCCACCAGCACCTGGCCGTCGGTGTCGGGACCGGCGCCGATGCCGATGGTAGGAATGGATATCGAGCGCGTCACCAGCGAGCCCAGCGCTGCCGGAATCTTCTCCAGCACCAGCATGAAGCAGCCCGCCTCGGCAAGCGCCTTGGCATCCTCCAGCAGAGCCTGCGCCTCGGCATCGTTAGTGGCACGCGTCACAAAGCTGCCAAACTGGTTGATTGACTGCGGGGTCAAGCCCAGATGGCCGCACACCGGAAT
>CAMHDX010000019.1 GCA_946183895.1 uncultured Porphyromonadaceae bacterium
AGGCGACTGTCAGGGTGTCAACCTGCACATCGTCGACAATCACGCGAGCCACCACATTCATGTTGTCGCTGAACTGATGGTGGTCCACCGGATTGAAGATTGAGCGACGCGGCGCACGCTTGGCAATCAGCGTCGGGGGCGTATTGTCGACCGTCGGGTAGTGGAAGGTGACATCCTTGGGGTTGAGCGACCGGTAGTAATAGCCCGCGCCGGGTATCAGTGCGGTGAGGTCGCCCTCCCACTTGTAGCCGTCGTAGAAGGCGACTGCCTCCTTGCTCTTGACCATGTCGCCACGCGTCGGATTCAAGTCGGCGAACGCCTCGCCCAGGCTCAGGTTGTAGATCGAAATCGGACCAATCCAGTTCCAGCCCTGATGCATGGTCTGCGGGGTGTCGGCGGGTGTGACAGCGGTGCCATTGATATTGTGCCGCACGTCCATCTTGACCTTCACCTTGTAGAGGTTGCCCACATCGACCGTTGCGAGACCACTCTGCTGCCAGGCGGTGCCGCTGTTCATGGCAAAGCCCTCCTTACTCTTGATGGTGTTGAACACCTTGGCGTGGCCGAACACGCTCTCAAGGTCCTTCTTCTCGGGCTCGGTGTAGAGCGAGATCCAGTTCCAGCCGGTCGCCAAGTCAAGCGACTGCTCCACTTGGTCGCCTGCGACCCACTTGACCGGTTCATCATAGGAACCGACAACCAGGTTGGGGCGATAGGTGATGGCCAGAGGCTTGTCGCCCTGCAGGGTGCACACATCGCTCAGGATCACGCCGCGCTCGGCATCATAGATGCGGAAGACCACGGGCTGCTCCTTAGTGATGTCCTCGTATCCGTAGATGGGCATGCTCACGAAGTAGGCATCGCGGGTCGACACAAGCTTGGGCTGCGCCACACCGCGGCACTCGTCATTGACAAAGGCAGCGATGATCGTGTTGGTGTTGCTGCAAATCTTGTCGTTGAAGTAGATTTGGCCAATCACATTCATCGAGCTCTCGTAGTCGCTCGGGCTGACCGACCATGAGGGCTCGTTGCCCCAAACGTAGACCCAGACCGGTAGCGGGGTGCTGATCTGGTCGTCGTTGACAGCGTACAGGTAGAACACGTGACTGCCCATTGGCGCGTTGGCACCGACGGTCATTACAATATCGGTCGACTCGCCGACACCAATCACTCCGGTGGGGTTGCTCACCTTCACCCACGAGGGCATACCGGTGATGGTGTAGGTCTCGCTCTCGCGACCCTTGTTCTTGAGCGTGGTGGATACGACCGATTCGGTCAGGCGGCTCTTGAACACAGACACACCGTCAAACTGATCCCAAGCGAGTGTTTGATAGTCAACCTTGGCACTCCATGTGATGGTCTCGGACAGGTTGTCCTGCATGTCACGCACGTTCTTGACAGTGAACGTGAGCAGGTTGCCCTGCATGCGTGCCGGCAGGGTGTTGAGGTTGATATAAATCTCGTTGTTCGAGGCAGTAAAGTCAAAGTCAAGGTTCTGCTTGAGCGGTGAGGTGCGCAGGGCGGGAGAGGTAGCCGCCTGAATGATGCCGTCGCCCTGAGCGGCGGGAGTGGTGATGCTGTACTCGCCGGGCGCCTTGTTCTCAAGGCTGAACTCATTGATGATGTTGTTATTGTCATCGAGACGACTATGCTCCATCGGGTAGTAGGCAATCAGGCCCGACACCTTGGCGGTGTCCACCTGGTTGTAGCGGTTGGCGATGACCGAGGTGCCGTCGCTGGCGACGTTCCACAGGCGAATCTCATCAACATCGCCGGTAAAGCGCAAGCTCTCGACCGCTGTAGCCGATGGCGATGACCGCTTGAGCATAGAGCCGATGTAGAGGATATCTCCCGAGGGCTCAAGGAGGGTCTGCTCGGGGATGGTCTTGACAGCGCCGCCGTCAACATATGCCACCGCACCCACGCCACGGTGGACGTTGAGGGCGAAGTGGTGCCAGTTGCCGTCGCTGTAGTTGACATCGGATAGAATGATGGGCAAGCCGTTGGAATCAAACGACGACATTTTCCCGTCATAGACTTGCAGCACGAGCGAGTTGTCAACGTCGAAACTCAGCACGAGGCGGTCGGGTATCGAGAAGATAGTAGCCCCGGCGTTCTTGTCAGGCTCGCCGCGGAACCACATCTCGAGCACGTAGCTGTCAGTGGGTCGGGGGGAAATGCTGCCAATCGGGATCTTGATGGAGTGCTCGCCATCGAGGTGAGCGGCGAGGTTGCTGTTCTCCACGTTCCACGTCTCGGCAGGCAAGACGATGTTGCGCGCGCGGGCATAGTCGGTCACCAGGGTGCCGTGGCCCTCGTCCATCTTCCAGTAGCCCACCAGACCGGGCATGTAGGGCGCGACAACCTCGTCCTTCATGCCAAGCAGGGTGCGCACCGGCGTGTTCTTGCCCCACAGCACAAGCTCATGCATCGTGCCGGTGTAGCCGCGGCCCAGGGTGAGACGCCCGTTGGCATTGTAGTCAGGCACGGTGATGTCGTCGAAGAGCATCGTCTCATGGTCGTCCTCAGCGACCAGCATGGTCAGGGTATTGTTGCTCGATGTGGTACCCTTGACATAGTTGAACGCCAGGAAGACCCACTTGTCGACCGGAATGACGGCGGTCGACGTGGCGACCGCGTCGTTGACTTGAGCCTCAACCTGGCCGGCATCGTTAATCGACAACTTGAGCATGTTGCCCTCGGTGCCGTGCTCAATGAGCGTGCCGCCTGTCTTGCGCTTAATCCACAGTGAGCCCGAGAAGCTCGTGCCGATAATGGGCAGATAGGCGTCGGTCGACACCGCCGTGCCGTTGAACTGCAGCGACACATCGTGGTTCACCTGCGAGTCGTTGAGCGAACCGGTGATAAAGAAGTTCCCTTCCTTGGTGAGGTAGCTCTCGCGGATGTCCTCGTTGAAGCGGATGTAGATGTCATCGGTGGGAGTGAGCACGCCCGTATTGGGATAAGCCTGGCCGAGCAACTTGGGGCCACGGGTGTCGCGAATGACCATCTGCTCGGGCGTCTGGTTGGTGTACTCCTTGGTGCCGAACAGGCAGATGCTCTCGGCGGCGACCACGTAGTTACCATCAATGCCCGGCAACTCCAGATTATATATAATGTCGGGCTGGTCATCGGACAGTTGCGACTGCGTGTCGTTCTCGTGACCATCGGTCATGTACTCGCTGCTGGTGAGCCACTCATGGGCAGTGACCCACTGCGTGTCGCCAACAAAGCGGTACTTGAGGCGAATGCCCTTCAGGCCGGTGAACATGCGATTGATGTCACTGATGGTGACTTTGAGCTGCTCACCGCTCTGCACTGCTCGCTGGTTGAGGATGTTCTTGTCGAGCTTGAGCGTGATGTCGGGAGCCGCCGGCACAAAGTGGGCGCTGAACGACACCTCGCCGTAGGTCCATGAGGACGGGCTACACGTGTTGGCAATCACCAACTTGATGTCGTTATAGTCAAGTATCGAGGCATCACTCTGCTTGATAGTGAGCGTCTTGGTCAACGGTACGCCATATTGCAGCCACACCTCGGAGCCGCTGGCGAGCGGCATGCCGTCCATGTAGATTTGCAGGCCGTTGGGGTTGGAGCTATTCTGGATATACAGCAACACCGACGACATTTCCTCATGCGCCTCGCTCTCGTTGGCGAGCACGATTTGCACCTGCGCCTCTTGTCCGGCGGGAATGTCGACAAAGTTGCGCACAGGCATCGAAATCTTGGGATTGTCGAGCTTCATGGTCGCGTAGTCAAGCGTCAGCCCCGGACGATAGTACTTGGTCTTAGTCTCACCCTCGTAGGGGCAGCGCGTCTGGCCGCCACGGGTGCGGAAGATAGGCCCCCAGTTGTGGGGCGACTTGTAAATGTCCACAGTGTGGGCGTTGCCGCGCTGCGTGTCGTTGAGCGTGTAGGAGAACCGCTCGTTGGTGGTCGTCTCGTTGACGTCGTACTTAGTCTGGTGGTAGCCGATGTCAGTGTTGGAGATGATGATGGCGCCCAACGCGTTGAACAGGAAGCCGTTCTTGCCCCTGTAGGCAAGGCCGGTCGAGAACTGCTCCACCGAGTTGTGCACCTCCTTGGTCGAGGAGCCGGCGGTGTTGGTCACGGTCACGCCGCGCTCAAACGACTCGTTGCCAATCTTGTACTTCGCGTTGCTGAATGCCTTGATCTTGTCCTCCTCATTGTCGGCAAGCGTCTTCTTCCACGCCGTGACGATCTCGTTGCACCACCTTACGCTGTCGCAGCCCTCATATCCCACCGGGAAACGGGCCCAGTAACTCGGGCCGTCAAAGCCATTCTTGGCCTCGGTGCCCCAGAGAGCCTCATCACTGTTGAGCGAGCCGAATTTGGCGTCGGTTTCATTGAGGTAGGTGTAGTAGGTGGGCACAGCCGGGTTCTCCTCGATTTCGGCTGCCGAGGTGATGTGCTTGAGCATCGAGTTGCGGGTGCGCGTGATGTTGTCAAACAGCGTTGTCTCGATATACTTTTGGGAGTACTCGAAGTGGGTGTTGAACTTCTCGTCCATCGCGATCGTTTCCCGCATATCAACCGTCCACTTGCCTTTGTCGTCCTTGTACAAGCCCACCTTGTCGGCGGCACCGATGATGTAGTTGGTCGAGTAGCCGATAAACACGTCACCGTCGCGTCCCACATGGAACATGTCGGACGAGGTGGACGTGGCCGCACTATTGGTGTAGGTGACCGAGGTGTGGTTGTCCCAAGTCTTGTTCACGTCATACTTCCAAGTGACCGCATTCTCATTGATGTTTTTATTCCAGTTTAATAGGCCGAAGAAGGCGGTGCCAGCGACGAAAGCCCAATCCATCGAGGTGCGGATGTCAACTCCCAACTCGGTATTGTTGTGCACGCCACGCACGGTGTAGGTGTAGTCAGTGGTGACACTGTCGGTGGCCCAGGTGGCTGTGGAGGCGTCGCCGGGCGGGTCGCGCAGCACCATCTGCACGTGGCTGGGGCCGGCCGTGATGAAGTTGTTGCCCGTGGGCACCACACCAAAGCCGATGCCCGTCAGGCCCTCCTTGCGCCACACCCGAGTTTGCTTGTTGATGACCATCGAGGCGTTCATGCTGCGGGTGTAGGGCTTGGTGAGGCTGGGGATACCGGCCCGCCACCTATAGTTACCCTCGCCCTGCGCGTCGAGACGCACCTGGTTCGACTGGAGTTGCACCAACTCGCCGCGTTTGAGCTCATGCCCCTCGGCGACGGTGTCGATGGCGGCAATCACGGCTTCGGAGCCCATCTCGTTGTCAAAGGTGATAATCGAGTCGCGCAGCATGTCCTTGTACAGCTTGCCATTCTCCTTGTTGACATCGTAGTTGACGTATGGCTCGTAGGCCTTGACTTTGAAGTTGTAGATGCGACCCAACTGGAAGACCGGGTAGCCGTAGTTGTAGGTCACCTGCTTGGTGTCCTCGTCATAGTTGTAGAGAGCCAACTTGACATCCTGGCCGGCGTCGCGCACCACGATGGTGTCGGTGCCGAAGGCTCCCGCCGGCGCTCCCGCCTGAGTGATGTCCATCACGGGCTGTGAGCGATAGGTGAGCATGAGCTTCTTGTTGCACTTGAACAACGGCAGCGCCACCTTGTCGGACGTAAAGATCGTGTCGGGCATCACGGTGTCCATGGGATGGGTGAGGTCGATAGCGGGCACGCTCATGAACATCTCATCCTTCTCCACTTCCTTGTTATTGGGGAACTTGACGCTCGCCACCTTGTAGCGGATGGGCGGCAGCAGCGCGCTGAACTCGCCGGTGTTGGCATCGGTGGTGATGATGATGTTCTTGGCGTCGTCTTCGTCACCACCCTTGCGATGGGACTCGCTGGCGATGACTGTGGTGGCTGATGCCACGGGCACGTCGTCGGCGTTGGGAACCCACTCGATGGTGGTGCCGCTCACCTTCTGCACGGCATTGAGCAACCGCTGCGGGTGGTCAAGCGGAGTGAGCGTGATTTCGGCCTTGCCGATATTGTTAACACTCTCACCATAACCCAGCGGCTTGTTACCCTCGGTCTCGCCGCCAACGATGCGGCCTGCCACGATAGCCAGGGTGTTGTCAAAGAAGTCGATGTGGGTGTCATCGAGGAACTCATAGGTCTCGCCCTCAGCGGCGGGATAGCGACCGGCGCCCTCAAAGGTGTGGCCCGTGCGGCGTGCCTCAATATAGTGACTGCCGATGGGCACCTGAATCTCGTACTCGCCGTTGGCTCCGCTCATAATCAGTTTGGCGTTCTTGTTGCAAGGCACACCGTCAACGTAGAAGCTCACGCTGTCCACCGGCACCGTGGTGCCGCTGTAACGGATGGTGCCGCTCACCTTGAAGCTCGACACGTCGATAAAGTCGGCGTTGTTGATTGTCAGCGACGTGCCGCCGATGAATGCCGAGCGGCTCGTGGGGTTGAAGCTGTGGATGCCCTTGGTGGGATATACGCTATAGCGCGTGCCGCTACCGGCGTAGGGGATGCCGCGTATCTCGTACTCACCCTTGTCGTTGGTCACGCCGTAGGCCGAGAGTTGGTCGGACGACGGGATGATGTCGGCAGGGCGCGTGTTGGGGCCCACAGTGACGTGGTTGCCGTTGGGCACGCCGTTACTGCATGAGAGGTCGAAGGCATACTCCTCCAGCCCCTCGTCAAAGGTGATGTAGGACTTGAGGCCATTGCTCTCGCCGCTGATCAGGCGGTCGACGTCGGCGGTAATCTCCTCGGTGGTGAGCACGCGGTTCCACACGCGCACCTCGTCGACGTTGCCTGTGAAGTCAGGCAGCAGCACCCAGTTGTTACCATCAAGGCATCGGTCACTCTGTCTGGTGACAACCATTTTCATGTCTTTAAATCGCGGACCGTAGTACCCCTTCCATTGTGAGGAATCTTTTGCCTTTATCAGATATCGGATGTAGGTTGTCCCTGCCGGGATAGTAAACTCGGCGGCGTAGTTCTTCCAATCTTCGTGCTTGGTATTGTCGTCGCAGACGGTTGTCTCGCCCAACTTGCTATTGTCAGCTCCATACATTGTCGCTGTGACGCGAGCGGGGGCAGATCCCCACGCCGATGTCATCGACACCGATGCCTTGATTGTGGCACCTACCAGCTGCTCGGAGATGGCAACATCCTTGTGGGCAGTGATAGTCATGAAGCTGGAAGCGAAGGCATCGTCGATAATCTTCCAACCATAGTCCGCATTCATGCCATCAGCTGACAATTGCCAGCCATCGAGCGACGCGCCACTCTCGTCGAGCAAGGTCGTGATTAACTGCGGGTCAGGATATATGGGAGTGGTGCTGACGTTATCGACGTTTTCGACCATATCGTTGCCGGCGATATAGGTGGTGACATTGCTGCCGTTACACATCAGCGACACCTGCGAGAACTGCCCCGCGGGGATGGCACCGGCGACCTGGTCGTTCAACAACAGGTCATAAAGGTGCTTGTCCTTGTTGAACTTGAGGTTGAGGCGCGCCGGAGCCTTCATCAGCGTCAAGACGCGGGCGGTACTGTCGGGCCTGACGAACATTTGCAGTGTGAACGGCTTGTGGTCATTCACCACCTCGCCGAGGGTGGTATAGGTGAGCGCGTTGCCCGCCTCTTGCACGCTGCGGCTGTGATAGGGGGTGGAGGTGTGCACATCGCTCTCGCGAGAGAGGCTCACGCGCACTCCGCCCACCGCCGTGCCACCCTCAAACTGCACGCGGCCGCTAATCACGCCCGTCGAGCTACTGAAGCCCACATCGAGCATTGAGTTACCGAACACGCGACCGCCGCCCTCGCAGTCATCGCCGTAGGCAATGACGCGGTACTCGTAGTAGCGGCCGGGCTCGGCAGTCTTGTCGGTGTAGGTGTAGGTGGTCTTGGTGTCTTCCTCCTCGTGGATCGAGATCCAGTCGTTGCTGCCGATGTAGCGGCGCTGCACGTCGTAGAGCGTGGGCTTGGTGCCCACTTGACGCGCCTTCCACTTGATGACAACCTCGGTGCCGGCGGTACCCTTGGTGGCGTTGATGGCTGTCACGGCACTCACGCCGAGCACGTGCGCCTTGATGGTGTCACTGTAGAGGTGCACCTTATTGTCGGCAAGGTCAAGCTGCACGAAGTAGCCGTAGAGCGAGCACGCCGAGGCGGGCTTGTCGTCGGTGAACGACGCCTTGCCGGCATTGCGCGCCACGGTGACCTCGGTGTAGTTGCGAGTAATGACACCGCTCGGCTCAATGCGATGCACCTTGAAGGTGACGTCGCCCTCGCTCTTGGGCACGTTACCGAAGGTCCACTCGATCTTAACATCGTCGGTCGCCGTCATGTCCTGCTCGAGGTGCATGGGAATGACCGGCATGGAGGTAGTGAACAACTCGGCAGCCTTGACCTTAGTGAGAGGCTCAGGGTTAGACGGGATGTCAAGTTCGCCCCACGAGTTGTGCAGCATGAACACCTCGTAGCGGTAATACTTGCCGTACTCCATGCCACGAGAGGCATTGTCGGTGAAGCTCCGGCTGCTGGTGGTGCCCACAAGCTCGCGGTTGCCCTCGTAGCCGCCGTCCTCGTTAAGCACAGTGCGATAGACTTGATACTCGCCCTGATTGCTCTGGTAATCGTCGTCCCATATGAGTAGCATCGTGCCGGCCACCTGGTTGAACTGTGCCCTGAGGTTATTGATCCGGTTGGCGCAGTTCACCGTCTGGGTGACATTCTCGTTGAGGCTCTGGTCCACGTCGCCGCCCACCTCAAAGGTGAACTTGGTGCGAGTGTTGCGCGTCACATTGACGGTGAAGTCACGGTCAATCGGCACACTGAGCTCAGCCGAGCCACTGCCGTTGTTTTTCACGCTGATCAAGGCCTTGCTATACGTGTTGCCTTCGCTCGTCACCTTTACGTCGTAGTCGGTGCTAAACGCAAAGTTGGTCACGCCGTTGCCCAGTTGCGACGGCAGCCAGCTATTGTCGGCGCTCACCTTCACCTTGCCCGGCGCGCTCCACTCGATTTTCGCCTCACGGGCGCGCGCCATGTCACTGAAGTCGATGTCCTTGAGATAGCGCGCGTGGATATAGAACCAGTAGTCGCGGTGCCAGAAGTTGCTCTGGTAATAGTAGCTGTCGCTCTCCACTTGGATGGCTTTCACCTCGCGGATGCCGCGCGAGTTGGGGGCGAAGCGAAAATAGAACCACTCGCCGTCCCACGAGCAGTTCACCAAGCCCCATCTTTTGTCGACCTGCGTCCAATTGGAGTTGGCGCTCACTATCCCATACTTATCGCCGCTGTTCAGCACCAAAAAAATCTGCTGATCCGAATTCTGGTAATCGTAGCCCTTGCTCTGCTTCTTGTTGTAGCGGAACTTGATGAACACCCACGGATTCTCGGCAGTGACTTTGCCGTTATTGGAGCACTCAAAGCCACGGAACTCTTCCATCTTGCCGTCCTCGCCGTCACCGGTACACCATCCGTAGGACTTGCCGGCTGAGATGTCGTGCACGTACACGTTGCCCCAGTAGGTGCCGCCGCCCGGGTCATTGTAGGTGCCGCTGATAGCACTCGCGGTCATGGCACACCACAGCGCCACCATGAGCGATAGCGTAAACTTTAATTTGAATCTCATAAAAAATATCTATTAGTTAAGTTAATTCAACGAATTGTCTCACAGCCCGTTGCTCCTATCCAAAACAGTCAGCTGACACCATGAGCAATTTAGTGTGCAAATTTACACCATTTTCCCCAATTTTACAAAAATACTATCACTAAGTAATCGGAGTAATCGGGGTTGTCGGAGTAATCGGAGCGGCAAGGGC
>CAMHDX010000020.1 GCA_946183895.1 uncultured Porphyromonadaceae bacterium
AGTGCGCAACCACGACACCGACAAGGACAATCATATCATCTACTTTGGAGAAATAGTAGATGCATATGTTGTAGAGGATAAATAAAAGAGACAAGTAAATCCCATTTAGTGAGATAATAAAATGCAACTAAAGATAATAGATTAAATAACGACTAAGTGTTATGTTGTATAGAGTCTCAGCCAAGAGTCTTCTCTCAATTCGGAATAGCATTTTGATAAATGCTATTCCGATATTGGAAGAACAAGGTTTTGAAAAATCACCTTTTATTTCGTCATGGTTTGGCAGAAATAATTTGGGGGATTTCACATATGACCTTGCGCGCTTATCAAATTCATGTATAGAATTGATAACTATCCATATATCTAAAGGTGATAAATGGATTAAAGCATATTTAAACATTTTTGATTTTCATTGATTTCATTTTTCCCCAAAAAGAATACAAATTGAAATTCTTTTTAACTCATTCCGGATTGATTCAGAGACAATGCGAACTGGAAAATATTTTGAAATACGATTTTAAAAACATTGACTTGAAAATTGAAATGTGGTATAAAGTACATAAACACATGAAGACTGATTGGGAAGGTAAACCTATTTTATAATTGGGTAGGAGCATGGGGATTATTTTCCCACGCAAAAGTTGGCGAACAGGTCGGTCAAGATGGCTGTGGTGGTGATGGTGCCGGTGATGGCGCCGATGTGGTCCATGACTTCGCGCAGGTCCTGTGCGACGAGTTCGCCGCTAATGCCGTCGCGAATGGCGGCGGTGGCGCGTCGCAGGGCTTCGCCGGCGAGGGTGAGCTCGGCGTGATGCCGCGCGTTGGTCACGACGACGGCGTTGCCGTCGAGGGCGGCGGCAGGCGTCGCCATGCGGGCGATGCTCTCACGCAGGCGGTTGATGTCGTCGCTGCAGTGTGCGCTCATGGTGATGACGTCGGCATCGGGTGCGAGGGTGCGGACGGCGCCCAGGACGTTGTCCGCCGTGGCAATGTCGGTCTTGTTGATGACGATGAGCAGTTGCTTGTCGGCGCAGCGCGGCACGACCATCGCGGCGACCTCGGTCAGTGTGGCGCTGTCGGTGGTGGCGTCAATTACCCAGATGACGATGCGCGCTTGCTCCATGCGCGCCACTGCCCGCTTGATGCCTATCGCTTCAACCGTGTCGCCCGTGTGGCGCAGTCCGGCGGTGTCAATCAGGCGGATTAGGGTGTCGCCGAGGGTGATGACGTCCTCAATGGTGTCGCGGGTGGTGCCGTGCACCTCGCTCACGATGGCGCGGTCGTCGCCGGTGAGGGCATTGAGGATGGTTGATTTGCCGGCGTTGGTCTGCCCGACGATGGCGACGGGCATGCCGTTCTTGATGGCGTTGCCGGCGCTGAACGAGGCGGTGAGCGTGTCAATCTCCTGTTGCAGCTCGGCAGCCAGGGCGAGCAGCTCGGTGCGGTCAGCAAATTCCACGTCCTCCTCGCTGAAGTCCAGCTCAAGCTCAAGGAGTGCCACCAGGTGGACCAGGCGGTCGTGCAACTCGCCGAGGCGCTTGGCGAAGTTGCCCTTGAGTTGGCTTAGGGCAACACGTGCCGCGGCGGCACTCTCGGCGGCAATCAGGTCGGCGACCGCCTCGGCCTGGCTCAGGTCCAGGCGCCGGTTGAGGAAGGCGCGCTTGGTGAACTCGCCGGCGGTGGCGAGCCGGCACCCGGCATCGGTGAGGGTGGTGAGAAGTTGGCGCTGAATCCAGGTGGAGCCGTGGCATGACAGTTCCACCACATCATCGCCGGTGTAGGAGTGCGGTGCGCGGAAGATGGTCGCGACCACCTGGTCGATGGCGTTGCCGCCATTGCCGAGCACATAGCCCAGGTGGGCGGTGTGGCTCGCGGCGGTGCTGAGGTCAGCGCCGCGCCATCGACTACCCACAATAGCGACCGCCCGTGGTCCGCTCACGCGCACCACAGCAATGCCGCCGCTCCCCGCCGGGGTCGACACGGCGCAAATCGTGTCGTTTGATGCTAGTATAGCCATTTGTCAATGTTGGTGTCACTCTCGAGCTTGTCTTGCACGTCAAGCGGCAGTCCGGCAAAGAAGTCAAGTCCGGTGCGCGCCTCGATGCTGTCGACGCTCACGGCATGCTTGCTGATGGGCGCGGTGTCGCCCGGGCGGTTGTCGTAGATAAAGCCGATGGCGCGCATGGGATGCACCTCGTTAGCCATCACTATCTTGTAGAACTGCTTGGGCACCGCCACGCGGTGGCGCTTGCCGATGTAGTCCATGTGCTCTGACAGGATGGGGCCGGTAATCACGATGAGCGACTTGTCGCGCTTGGCCCATTCGCGCACCTTGAGCTCCAGGTCGCCCCACGCGTTCTCGTTCATGTCCTTGTCTTGCGGACACACGTTGGTCATGTAGAACGACTCGTCGAGGGCTTGCTGGTCCCACTTGAGGTCGCCGGCGGGCGTCATGTGACCGCGCGAGTAGCCGCTGCCGCTGTAGTCGTTGTACCACGCGCAGCCCTTGACGGTGGGGTCGTCACGAAACTGTGAGTTGTCGCGCGATGCCTTGCCGTACAGCTCGCCCTTGGTCAGGTGGTAGATGGTCGCTAAGGGGACGTTGTGCTTGAGACTATAGTAGGTCTCGTAGCCCTTGTACTCCTTGTGCGCCACCACCGCCACTGCCGCGGGCATGGTGATGCGCAGCAGGTCGGTGAGGGAGTGCTTGTGGCCCTTGAGCGTCGCCACGGTGGCGGTGTCGGCGGTGTGGACTGTGTCGGCGAGGTCGGTGGCCTCGGGTGGCGCCACACTGCCGGAGTTGCCGCACCACTTGAGTGCGGCGAGCACGGCGAGCAGGACGATGAGCGTCACGTAGCGCCACTTGCGGTTGAATGGATTGTTATGCTTCATTGTCGTGTGAACCGTTGTGGGGCAGGGCAGAGGCGATTGCCTCGCGGCACCGTTCGCTCAATGTGTCGTAGTCGTGACCATTGCCGGTGGGGACGATGGGCTCGTGGATGGTGATGTTGATGGTGCCCGGGGTGATGTTGTAGGTGTCGCGCGGCATCACCCTGTACGCCCCGTCAATCGTGATGGGCACGATGGGCCGGTTGAACTCGGCGGCAAGGTGGAAGGCGCCCGCCTTGAACTGCCCCAGGCTGCCGTCATCGGTGCGTCGGCCCTCGGGAAATATCACGAGCGACTGGCCTCGCCCCAGCGCCGCCTCGGCGTGCTCCTTGGTCGACTTGATGTTGCGCGGGTCCACCAGGATGTAGCCCACGGTGCGGCACGCTGTGCCCACAAAGGGGATGTTGGTCAAGCCCTTGCGCATCATCCACTTGAACCGGTGGCCCAGGTAGCCGCTGAGCGCGAAGATGTCGAACGCGCCCTGGTGGTTAGCCACGAACACGTACTGGGTGCGCGCGTCGATGTTGTCGCGGCCGTGCACCTTGACGCGCACTCCCAGTAGGAAGCACCAGCAGCGCGACCACAACAACGGCGGGTAGTAGCCCCACCAGTCCTTGTCAAACAGTCCGCCCAGGGTCGACGCAATGGCGGTCAGAATGGTGAGTACCAGCAGGATGGGCGCGGCGACGCACCACTGGTATATCAGGAATAGCGCTCTCACTCCTCAGCCTCCTCCGGAATGATGAGTTTGTAGCCTTTGCCGTGGATGTTGATGATCTCGACGTTGGGGTCGTCCTTGAGTTTCTTGCGCAGCTTGGTGATGTACACGTCCATCGAGCGGGCGTTGAAGTAGTTGTCGTCAATCCAGATGGTCTTGAGGGCGAAGTTGCGCTCGAGAATCTCGTTGGCGTGGGCGCACAGCAGGCTCAGCAGCTCGCTCTCCTTGGTGGTGAGGTTGTCGCTGCGGTCGCCGGTGAACAGCACCTGGCGCTGGGTGTCAAAGGTGAACTTGCCCAGCTTGTACACGGTCACGTCCTTGCCCTTCTTGCCGTTGACGCGGCGCAGTATCGCCTCGATGCGCAGCACCAGCTCCTCCATCGAGAACGGCTTGGTGATGTAGTCGTCGGCGCCAATCTTGAAGCCCTCCAGGATGTCCTCCTTGAGTGCCTTGGCGGTGAGGAAGATGATGGGCACGTCGGTGTTGACAGTGCGTATCTCTTGTGCCAGCTGGAAGCCGTCCTTCTTGGGCATCATCACGTCGAGCAGGCAGATGTCGTACTTGCCCTTGAGGAACGCGCGATAGCCGCTCTCGCCGTCGGCAAACAGTTCGGCGCGGTAGCCCTTGTCCTCCAGGTACTCGCGGGTGAGCGTGCCGAGGTTCTCGTCGTCCTCGCACAGCAGAATTCTAAGTTTGTTCTCCATAATCGTTGTAGTTATTTGGTGTGATTAATTATATTGTTCTGATTTAGCTGTACAGCGGCAGGGTGATGATGAAGCGGGTGCCGCTGCCGTAGTTGCTCTCGGCGCGGATGCTGCCGCCGAACAGTGTCACCATCTTGTGGACGTACGCCAGACCCAGGCCGAAGCCCTTGACATCGTGACGGTTGCCGGTGCTGGCGCGGTAGAACTTCTCGAAGATGCGCTTGAGGTCCTCCTTGCGGATGCCGATGCCGTTGTCCTCCACCACAATTTGCAGTGTGGTCTCGCTGGGGTTGGTGGTGCTCACCTTGAGGTGCAGCGGCTCGTCCTCGCGCCGATACTTGATGGCGTTGTCCAGCAGGTTGAACACCACGTTGGTCATGTGCATGCGGTCCACGTTGACGATGGGGTCCTCGGCGTCGAGCTCGGTGGTGATGCTGCCGCCGTACTTCTCGACCTTGAGCTTGAAGGTGCTCACCACGCTCTCCACCAGGGCGTTGGCATCCTCCTCCTCGAGGCGCATGGTGGCGTTGTCGCGGTCAAACATCGACATCTGCAGCACCTTCTCCACCTGGAAGCGCAGCCGCTTGGTCTCGTCGTTAATCACCGTGGCGACGTGGCGCAGCATCTCGGGGCTCTTGCGCACACTGTCGTCGCTCAGCATCTGCGCGGCGATCGAGATTGACGAAATCGGGGTCTTGAACTCGTGTGTCATGTTGTTGATGAAGTCGTTCTTGATTTCGCTCAACCGTTTTTGCTTGAAGGCGATGATGATGGTGTAGATGAACACCGCGAGCAGAATCAGCGTGAAGGCTATCGAGGGCACGATAAACTTGATGGAGCTGAAGATGTAGCCGCCCTTGGTGGGGAAGACCACGTTGAGGTAGTGCTGCTTGCCGGCGGGGTCGCCCGGGAAGAGCACCTGCACGTAGGGTTGCACGCCGGCGTTGACGATGCTGTCGTACTGCGCCGTGCTGTACACAAGCGTGCCGCCACGGCGCGTCACGGCGAACTCAAACGGCAGCTCCAGCCCGTTGTTCTCCAGCTCAATCTCCATGTACTCGCGCACGGTCGTGCTGTCGGCGCGCTCGCTGATGGGGCGGTCGCTCGACTGGGTGAGGATGGTCAGGATCACCTCGTTGAGCAGCGACTGCTGGTACAGGTATTGCTCCTTGAGTATCTCCTGCTTGAGCAGATAGCTGTCGTTGAGGTCCTTGAGCGTGTTGAAGTTGGCGGGGCGCTTGATGGTCATGCCCTTGATCGCCTCGTCGGCAGCAATGCTGTCGCCGGCGAGGTCGCCAAAGTCCACCTGGGGCGCGGTGCGATAGGCGGCGGCCTCCTGCAGGTCCTGGTCAAGGTAGTATTTGGTCTCGTTCTGCTCCAGCATGGTACTCACCTCGTGGATGCTGCGCGTCACGATTTCGCCGAACTGCTCGTTGCGCATCTTGACCATATTCTCCATGTAGACCACCTCGATGGCGAGCAGTCCTAATAGGGCGGTCGTCATCACGATGGTTAATATCCAGATTATTGAGCGTTTCATAATCGCGGTGTTAACAATTCACCGCAAAATTAACATTTAAATGTGAAAAATGCAAATAAGCGAGGGCAATAAAAACCAAATGCATTTAGTTTTTATTGCCGAGCGTGCGCATTTTATCCAAAAATGCAAATAAGCGAGCGCAATTTATGTTTCTCTCTAAGAAATCTAAGAGTTCTAAGAAATCTAAGAGTTCTAAGAAATCTAAGAGATCTAAGAGTTCTAAGAGATCTAAGAGATCTAAGAAGTCTAAGAGGTCTAGGAGGCTACGCGAAGCGCAAGGCGGCGAGGCTCATCGAGCCCCGCCGCCTTGAATACTTCGCGTCAAAATGCGCATTAATGCGCGACCTTGACTGCGGTGGTGGAACCGTCGCTCCACGTGGTCACAACGATGTTGAAGCCATCGTAGGGCTGGTCGCTCACCGCGCCTGCCGCGTTGACATACTGCCGCTTGACCGGCTCACGGCCGGCGTCAATGTCGCTGATGCCGGTGAAAACATCGCCTACTTCGATAACCTGGCCCATCAGGTTGGTGTACGCGTCGTCGTCGGCAGCGCTGATGCGGCGGCGGGCACCGCTCCATGCCTGCTTGAGCTCAACGCAGACGCGCAACTTCATGTACTGGCCGTTCTTGTAGTTGAGTTCCACGAAGTCAGTCTTCAGTGCCATGCTGCGGCCCGCGTTGCCGCCACTATATGCGTGCAGCGTCGGTGTGCCATTGCGGTTGAAGAGGTAGCCGACAACATCAATCACCTGGCCGGCAACCGGCATCTCTTCCCACGTTTGAGGCACGTTCTCGAAGTCGTTGCCCAAGTAGTAGGTCTTGATTTCGTCTTTGATAGTCGCGTCGCTGGCGTCGTAAGCGGTCATGGTGAACAGCGGAGCGATGCTACTGCCGTTGAAGGTGCCGCCCACGTTGTGAATCTTTTGACCCACAGTGAGCGTGGTCTCGCTCTCGATGGGCAACCAGTCGGTGCCGTTGGTGGCGTAATACATGTGGCTTGCCGGAATTGCCGCCACGATGACCATGTCGCTGCTCACGGTGTAGCTGCCGCTCTCGCTCTTGAGCACCTCGGCGAGCGTCGTGCCGTCAGGCAGTGTCACCTCCTCGTGGTTACTCGCCTCGCTCTTGGTGTTGTCAACATAGTTGGCCTCCACATAGAACTCGTAGGTCGCACCCGGCGTCAGCCCCGTCACAGTGTACTCCTTGTCGGTGATACCCGTCACCGTCAGACCGCCGTTGTCGGCATCGCCGTCGGTGGCAACCGCGCGGCGCGGGGCACCGGCAGCCGCGAGCTGCTCGCGAACGTCACCGGCATAGATCTCAATGTTATTGAGGTAGAAACGTTTTTTCTTGGCAGTGCAGGCAAAGGTCACAGTCTGATTGGCAGCCGCTGTGCAATTGACCACAATGACATAATCGGCCGCCGTGGAGGTCAGTTCCGTAGTGACACTTGCACTCTCTCCCGAACTTATAACAACCGAACTCTCATCGCTGCCATAATAGTTCGCATTGATTTTCACGGTCACCGTGCCATTGGAATTTGACAAATTCAACTTGGGTGAAGTCAGCGAGCCGGCATAGTTGCCGCTACCTAACTTCACTCCGCTCGGAGACTTATACACGTAAGAACCACTCCAACCCTCATTGTCGGCAAAATCATCCATGGCATCTCCCACATTGGCGTTGCCATCGTTCTCTACCGTACTTCCATCAAAGGTTTCGGTGAGGAGGGCGGTGAGCGACGGGGTGGGGCCGACCGGGTCGGCGGTCTTGTTGACGTAGAGGGTGTAGTCGCGGACGTTGGCGGCCGGGGTGGCGTCGGTCCACACGGCCTTGAAACTCGTGGCGGTAGCGTTGACAGCCTCTGCCATCACGGGAGCGGCCTTCTCAAGGACGGCGCTGCCGCTGAGTTCGACACTCACCGCCTCGGCACCGGTGCTGGTGAGCGTCACGGTGGCGGTGTGGTTGCCAAATGCCGTGGGGGCGTAGGTCACGGTGACCGTTGCACCCTCAGCGGCATCGGCCGCACTGATTGTGGCCGGCGACACGGTGAACATACCCTCGCCAACAGCCACGGTGACATCACCGGTCAGATTCGTGCCGGTCACTGTGAACGTCTGCTGCGCGGAGGCACCGGTCGTGACATTGGTGAACGCCAGCGCCAGCGGGTCGACGCTCAAGCGCGGGTCGCTGCTCTCATTGAGCGTCACCTCCTCGACGTTGCTCCACTCGCTCTCGGTGTCGTCGCTATAGACCGTCTTCACCTTGAACTCGTATGTCGCGCCGGCGGTCAAGTCCTCAACGGTGTAGAACTTGTCGGTGATACCCGTCACCGTCAGGCCGCCGTCGTCGGCATCGCCACTCTCGGCCACCACGCGACGCGGCGCACTCAACGCGCTGCTGGCATCACCCGCATAGATAGTGACGTTCTTGAGATAGATGCGCTTGCTTGAACTAACAGTTATAGTGGCAGCAAGCCCAGTTATGTCACTCAACGAAGAGATGTCAAACACTTCAACATAGTCAGCAAAACTGGATGTTGTCGAAATAGTACGTGTCGCACCGCCAAATGACAAGGTAAACGAACTATTGTCTGTACCATAATACTTGGTGTTGATGACAACCGTGGCTTTGGTGTAACCGGTGAAATTAAGACTCGGACCAACGAGCACACAGCCTTGAGTGCCGGAGCCTAAGCGATAAGAACTCGTTCCGCTATCGGCGACACCATAACCGGAGGACTTGGTCCATTTGGAGTTCAACCCACTGGCAAAACTATAGTCACCAAGTTTAGTGTAACTCGCGGCAGGCTCTTCGCCGCCGGCGGTCTTGTTGACGTAGAGGGTGTAGCTCTTGACTTTGGAGGCATTGGTTTCGTCGGTCCACGCGGCTTTGAACGAGCTGCTAGTGACGCTCTGGGCAGGGGTCATCACGGGGGCGAACAACTGCCAGTCGGCCATACCGGTCAGATTGACGGTAACATCCTCGGCGCCGTCGCTCGACAGCGTCAGCGTGGCACTGTGCACGTCGGCGGTGGTGGGGGAGTAGGTCACCGTGAGGGCGTACTCGCCATTGGTGAACGCGCTGGCAGCGATGGTCGCCGGCGCACTGAACATCGCGGCATCGTCGCCGCCAATAGTCACAGTCACGTCGCCGCTGAGGTACTCGCCGAGCACCGTGAGCGTCTTGTTGTAGGTGCCGTCCACGTAGTTGTCGCCGTCAAACTCAAGGTCGCCGGCAGCCAGCGTCGGAGTGTGCGGGCCGTCGTCCAGGGTCACTTCCTTGACGTTGCTCCATGCGCTCTCGTCGGCCTCGGCACGGTCGGTGTAGATAGCCTTCACCTTATACTCGTAGGTGGCGCCGGCGGTCAGTCCCGTCACCTCATACGACTTGCTCGTGATGCCGGTGATGGTGCGCACACCGCTGTCGGCATTGCCCGTGTCGTTCACGGCGCGACGCGGCGCGCTGCCTACCGTCGTTGTCTGCTCCCACGTGAAAGTGATCTTATCAAGATACATCGCACCGCTATTTGAGCGGACACCGATATAGGCGTAGTCACCACTGATTGTCAACTC
>CAMHDX010000021.1 GCA_946183895.1 uncultured Porphyromonadaceae bacterium
TGTAATTGAGTTTTTTGTAATTCGATGGTATTTAATTAATTTTGCAAAATGAAACAGTTGTTACAGGACGAGGCGGTGAGGCTCAGGGCATTGGAGCCTACCGACGTTGACACGCTGATGGCGTGGGAGAACGACACGCAGTCGTGGGATTCGAGTACGACGATTGCGCCATTCTCACGCGCGGTGCTATGGCAGTACCTGCAGCAGGACGTTGCCGACATTTACCGGCAAGGCGAGCTGCGACTGGTCATTGAGGACATTGCGACCTCGCAGCCGGTGGGCATGGCCGAGTTGTTTAACTTCAGCGCGCTGCACAACCGCGCTGAGTTTGGCACCTACGTCGCCCCCGAGCATCGTGGCGGCAACATCGCCTCGCGAGCGCTGAGGCTCGTCATTGAGTATGCGCGAGACTACCTGAACATGAGCCAGTTGTACTGCATCGTTGAGGCGGGTAACGCGCGCAGTGAGCACATGCTGTCGAGGGCAGGCTTTGTCCCGACAGGCTTGTTGAAGTCGTGGTTCAGGCGCGAGTGCGGCAGCCATGACGCGCAGGTGTGGCAGTGTGTGTTCGGTGAACAAGATAATGACAACTAAAACGAGATAATGAGATGAGAGTACTTAAGTTTGGCGGCACATCGGTGGGCTCGGTTGAGGGCTTGCTGAACATCAAGAAGATAGTGAGTGAGAGCGAAGACCAACTCATCGTGGTGGTGAGCGCATTGTCCGGCGTGACCAACACGCTGGTGGAGATGACACGCATGGCGACCGCCGGCGACACCGGCTACGAGGCGATGCTCCCCGACTTGGTTAAGCGCCACGAGGACATCATCAACAGCGTGGTGCCTCGCGAGAGCCGATTGTCGTGCATGAAGGTGGTCAACACCTTTGTCAACGAGAGCCTGACCGGTTCGCTGGGGATGTTGATAGCCAACGAGTCGCTCACGCCCGAGTGGCATGACGCCATTGCCGATGCCATTGTCAGCCACGGCGAGATACTCTCGAGCGCGATAGTGTCACTGATGTTGAAGAACAGCAAGCCGCACTTTGCACCGGCATTCATTCACACCACCGACGACGATGAAGGGCGCGTTGTTGACTGGGACAGCACCGAGCGCCATGTCCTCAAGGAGTTTGTGGGCGACATGACGCGTGTGCATGTGGTGCAAGGGTTCATCGCCGCCGACAGTCAAACCGGTGTCAAGACAACACTGGGACGCGGTGGCAGTGACTACACTGCAGCCATACTTGCCGCCATCCTGCGAGCCGATGCGCTTGAGATCTGGACCGATGTTGACGGCTTCTACGATAGCGACCCGCGCACCCACCCCGAGGCGCGGCTCATTGAGCGCATGACCTACGAGCAGGCGCAACGCCTGTGTGACAACGGCGCCAAGGTCATCTATCCGCCCACGATTGCGCCCGTTGCCATGCGAGGCATTGACGTGTGGGTCAAGAACACTTTCAATCTCGATGCTCCCGGCACACTGATAGCCGGGCACAACTGACACCGCCGTCCAACACAATGACTGCCTCACATCACTCCATGCTGATGTGAGGCAGTTATCTCATTATTAAGCCGTTAAAGCCACACGCCGCTACGGGCGATGGACCGCCGTTGACGGCAACCAACCGCGACGCGCGGTGGCGCGCGGATGCTCGATGGCGTACCACCTGACACTATCGGTCGTCACGCTGTCCACCAGCAGCACGCGCGTGCCCGGCTTGAGGGTCAGCACCACATCGGCACTGTCGTTCACCACACGCGGTGCAGCACTTATCTTGCCTCCCTGTTGACTGATGACGGCAAACCGGTGATGATCCGTGACATCATTCACGGTGCTTGCCATCACATTGAGCGCCACACATGCCACGAGCGCCGTCAATGCGCCGAAGAAACCCAGCTTGCGCAAAGCCACCCTATCGGACAACAGGAACAACGCCACTGCCGCCAGCATGATGATGAACGCCACCACCGCCCATGTGGCATAGGTGTCACCGGCGTGCGAAAACATCCAACGCTTGAAAGTGGCAATCATGTAGTGGTCGGTGGCAAAGGCATCGTCGGCTATCTGTCCACGCTCGCGGGTGATAGTCAGTGCCTGCACGGCATCGTCATTGCCCGGATCGAGCAAGCGCGCCCGTTCAAAATAGGTAACCGCCAGCGGCATATTATTCAGCCGATAATAGGTAGCGCCGATGTTGTAGCACAACGCCGATGATGAGGCGCCCTGCTGCTCGACTTGCAGCATCGCGGCGAGCGCGTCGTTGTAGAGGTGGCGGTCGTAGAGCACAGCGGCACTGTCGAGCGACGCCTGCACAGTGGTCGCGTGAGCGCACACTCCCACAATCGCCATTATCAAGAATATACTCAACTGTTTCATGCGATTTTGACTTTATTGATTTGCTCAATGACCTGTGCGGCACGGTCAAGCATCGCCGCCTGACCGGCGGCGGCACCAGCCGGTGAATACTGCGCCAACTGGCACTCATCAATCAGCGCGAGCGCCTCGGTGGCCAACTGTGCGTCAACCCCATGGCTTAACAACTCGTGCTCCAGGTTGTCACGATTGAGCTGCGACATGGGCAGCGACAACTTGTCGCTCATGAATCCCCACAGGGCTTGCAGCAACTCGACATAGAACTCCGTGAGCTTGTCGGGTTGACCGGCGAGAGCCGTGGCCCGCTTCAGGCGGCGCGATGCCACCTTGCCGGCACGCAGGCGGCGCATGAGCGTGGCGTCGGAACGCAAGCGCAACTGTTTGCGGAAGTAGATGGCAAACGCGGTTGCGAGAGCCAACGGAATGACGTACCACAACCAGTAGCCCGCGCTACCCCACCACGGCTCGCGCTCCGGCGAGAGCTGCGATGCGCTCACCGACTGCAGGCCCGCTATGTCCATGCGAGTGCCGCGCTCACCGGTGGCCGACGGCTGGCCCTTGCCCTGCTCAACGTTCAGCACGCGCTCAGCGATGGGTATGGTCACATAGCGCTCGGCATCGGGGTCGAAGTAGGAGAACTCACTCTCCGGAATCGTAAAGCGCCCGGCAAACTGAGGGATAAAGGTGTAGCCCGCCGTGCATGTTCCGGTCACATTGGCACCCGACACATGAGCGTCCACATCGGTTATAGGCTCATAAGCGTCAAACTGCTCAGGCAACGTCACTTGCGGTGCCTTGATATACTTGATATTGCCGGTACCGGTTATCACATAGGACAACGTGGCGGCACTATAGGTCTTCAATGTCTCGGGCTTGAGCGACGACGTGATGGAGAACTTGCCCACCGCACCGGTGAACGATGCCGGCTTGGGCTCGGGCAGGGGCAGGATGTTGACCGTGGCTGAGTTGCTGGTCACATGCAGCCGCTTCTCGACCGGCTCGCGCATCGTGCCGAACATCGTGCGATAAGACACAAACTGCACTGCCGTCACGTCATATTCGCCCGAGGCAATCTTCAATTGACCCGACTGCTGCGGATACAGGATGCAGCGCTTGAGCACCGCGACATGATACTTTTGGCCATTATAGGTCTCAACATTGTCCAGATTGGGTTGTCCGTCAATCTCCTCAATCAAGAAGCCGTCAAACGCCGGTTGCTTGTTGACCATGAATTCCGAGATGCCATACTTGGTGTACAACTTGATGGTACACACAACAGGCTGTTGCTCAAACACTCGCGGGCGCGACATCTCGATGCGCACAAACAGGTCGTTGGCGCTCACACCGCGGTCGGCTTCCTGGCTGTCAAAGTCGTCGATTGACACGCGTGGTGGTTGCTGGCTGTGTTGACTGCTTGACCCACCATTGCCACCATGCGGATTGCCGGCAGTGACACTGATTGTAAACGGACGTGTTGTCATGCGCTTGCCTCCACAAGTCACCGCTGCGGCACCGACCGATATCGTGCCCGGCTGCGCTGATGCCTTATACGTCATGGTGTAGGTCATCGACGACGAGGACGATTGCTTGCCGTTGATGATGCTCATGGAGTAAGACGACGAGGTGGCGGGACCGAAGATCAGCGTAGCGCCTTCCACCTCGGGTGCCTCAAAATTGCTACCCTCGCCGTTCTCCAGTTTGAACGCGACACGGAACTTGTCGCCAGCGGCCACAGCGCGCGGGTAACTCGCCGAAAACGTCGCCGCCACAGCGGTAGCGACTGTCGCGAAGCATATCAAGAGTATTAATAGTTGTCGTTTCATGATTCACTTTACCACTTGCGGCCGGTGCGACGGCGCTCGCGCTGCTCCTGCTTGGCGCGCGCGGCATTGGCCTTCTGCTGGGTGGCACGCTCCTGGTCTTGCACCGCCTTGAGCACCTGCTCCACACCCTGCTCACTCATGCCGCCTTGATTGCGGTCTTGATTCTGGTCCTTGTTCTGGTCCTGATTTTGGTCCTTGTTCTGGTCCTTGTTTTGGTCCTGATTTTGGTCCTTGTTCTGGTCCTTGTTTTGGTCCTGATTCTGGTCCTTGTTTTGGTCCTTGTTCTGGTCCTTGTTCTGATCCTTGTTCTGGTCCTGATTCTGATCCTTGTTCTGGTCCTGATTCTGATCTTTGTTCTGGTCCTGATTCTGATTTTGGTTTTGGTTCTGTTGCTCACGCAGTTTCAGCTGCGCCAAGCGCAGATTGTCACGCGCGTCATCGTCGTCAGGATTGGCACGCAGGGCGTTCTTGTAGCGTTCAACGGCTTGGGCATAGTCGGTCTTCTTGTAAGCCACATTGCCTGCATCATACTGCGCGCCACTTGCCAGCAAGGGCTCAATAGTGAGACGAGAGGCGGTGTCCAACAGCGCCACCGCCTTGTCGGCAGGGTCGTTGCCCTTATCGGCATTGTGCCCAACTATGTTGGTCTGACCCAGCAATGCGGTCGCTTGATTTACGCGGGCAATCGCCGATTGAGGATTTTCCTCGAGCGCCTTGGCATAAGCCACCTCGCCGTCGGCATAGTGTTCATCGCCCACCGCGCTGTTGCCGTCACGCACCAGCCGGCGCTCAGCATAGGTTGACGGGTCATGAGGCAGGTTGTCACCGCACGATACCGCGACAAGCGCCAACACCGTCACTATATAATGTACTATTCTCATTGTCGATTAAAGAAATTGAAACGATTCAACCACAACGAACGGGTTTCGGTCACAAACACCGAGGCAATCAGCAAGATTAACGTCAACCACGCGAACACCGGGAATTGCTCGTCGTGCCGGGTGTAATTCACGGTTTGGAGTTCGGTCTTCGCCAACTTGTCCAGCGTGCGCTTGAGAGTCATCACGGCGCCGGCGCTATTGCCGTTCACATAGGTTCCGCCACCGGCATTGGCAATCTCCTGCGCGCCATCCTCGTCAAGGCGCGTGGTCACAGGCTCGCCTTGCTCATCGGTCAGGAACGAGCCGTCAGGCATGGGAATGGGGGCTCCGGTTGTGGTGCCCACACCCACCACGTCGACCTGATAGCCGTCGCGGGCGGCGGTGCGAGCCGCAGCCACAGCGTCGTCCTCAAAGTTTTCGCCGTCGGTAATCACGACGATGGCTTTTTGTGCGTTAGGATTGGGCGAGAATGATTGTGACGCGATAGTAATCGCGGTGCCGATAGCGGTGCCTTGGCTTGGCACCATGTCCGGGTCCATATTGCTCAAGAACAACTTGGCTGAGCGCAGGTCGCCGGTAATGGGCATCTGCAAGTAGGCATTGCCGGCAAACACAATCAGTCCCACCTTGTCGGTCGTGCTGTTCTCAATCAGCTTCTCCGCCACCAGTTTGGCACGCTGCAGGCGCGACACGTCGCCGGCCTCGCCGCTGCTGGCGCGCATTGAGTTGCTCACATCGACAGCCACCATCAGCTCAATGCCGCGATGGGTCTCGGTGGTGCGACTGGCACCGGCGCGCGGACGCGCCAACACGACAATCACCAGCAACATCACGAGCAACTCAATGCCAAGCATGACGCGATGTTTCACAACCGAGTATTGCGGAATGAGCGAGCGCACCACGTCGGCACGCCCCATGCGCGCGATCTTACGCTCTCGCGAGCGCTCGTTGAGCCAATATAGCAGCACTATGATTGGCAACGCTATCAACAGATAGAAATATTGTGGATTAGCAAATGACATTTTTCAGATTATCGTAGTATATCAGATGTGGCGCAGGAGAGTGTATCTCAACAAGATGTCGAGCGACACCAGCAAGAGCAACGCGAGCGCCCACGGCATGTAGGCGTCCTCACTGTGGGTGTAGTTCTGCACATCCAGTTTTGTCTTCTCCAGGCTGTCAATCTCGTCAAACACTTGCTGCAGCACACGGTTGCCGGTGGCGCGGAAGTACTTGCCGCCGGTAGTCGCCGCTATTTGCTTGAGGGTTGCCTCATCAATGACCACCTTCATGTTTTGATATTGGTAATTGCCCAAGGCGTCAACCGCAACCGGCGTGGGTGCCATGCCGTTGGTACCGACACCGATGGTATAAATCTTGATGCCAAACTTGCGGGCGATGCCCGCAGCCGACAGCGGAGCCACGATGCCGGTGTTGTTGCTGCCGTCGGTGAGCAGGATGATGCTCTTGCTCTTGGCCTTGCCGTCCTTGATGCGATTGATTGCAGTGGCGATGCCGTCGCCAATGGCGGTGCCGTCCTCAATAACTCCGAGTTGGATTTCGCGGATGGCATTGACCAGCGTCGCGTTGTCCATGGTCATGGGCACCTGGGTGAAGCTCTCGCCGGCAAAAATCACCACGCCCACGTTGTCATGCTCGCGACCGGCGGCAAACTTGGCGGCAACGTCCTTGGCGGCATCCATGCGGTTGGGATTGAAGTCGCGTGCCAGCATACTGGTACTCACATCAATAGCGAGAATAATGTCGGTTCCCTCCACATCGCTGGTCGACCAGCTGCTCAGCCGTTGCGGGCGGCAAAGGATAATCACCACGCAGGCGATTGCCGCCATGCGCAGCAGCATGGGCACATGGCGCAACCACGACTTGAAGCCGCCACCCAGCCGGCGCAGGGCATTGAGGTTTGACGCCCGCATCGGGGCGACACGCGTCTTGAGGCTGTAGATGTACCATGCCAATAGCGGCACAAGCAGCAGTAAGAGCCACAATCGCCCGGGATGCAACAGATGTAATGACCCGATCATGACTTGGCGCCCTCCCCGGCGTCAGGCGCGACCTGCGGACGCGTCATTTCGACAAAATCCACCGCGCGCTGCCATGAACTCTCGGCATCACCCGGCATGGCGCGCTGACCGGCAAACTTGACCCAATCGGCGACCTCCAGAATCTCATTGAGGTGGGTATTGACCGCCTGTGCCTCACCACGGTCGCGCAGGGTGCGCTTAATCTCGGTGGTCGTCATCTCAACAGCATTGATGCCGTAACGGCGGTCAATGTATACGCGCAGGATGTCGGTCAACTCGGTGAAATACTGCTTGTCGCGGCCTTGTTGCCACAGTCCGCGCTGCTTGAGCAGCCTCAGTGCCTCCAGCGCCTCCTCTGCGGCGGGCAGTCGCTTGCGCTTGACCACCGGCAGCAGGCGCCCGTGCTTACGCTTCATGTACACCACATAGGCCACCACGAGTGCAACCACAACTACGATCAGCACAATCCACCAGTATCGCACCAGCCACATCGGCATCCAGTCGTACCACTTGTAGACCGGCTCAAACACCGGCTTGACCGGGTGGATGTCCTGCAGGCTGTCAACATTGACGGGAATCACCTTGAGTGACAGGCGGTCAGGCGACAAGGTGGTGTCGGTGCCGCTGATGTAGGCGACAACCGGCAACACATACAGTCCCGAGTCGAACGACTGCAACACAAAGTCACGTTTGATCTGCTCACGGCCATTGCCGATATCGGTGGTGTCGCCCGCCAGGCGAGCCGCCACCTCAACCTCACGCACCAGCGTGTCGGCGGCATCGATATTGAGACGACCCGCCGAGCCCTTGTCGCGCACCAAATCAACATGCAGCACCGTCACGCGACCCATCAGCAACGTCGCCGAGTCAAGCGAAGTCTTGAGCACCGGCGGTGCCGCAATTGCTGTGGCCGTAATCAGGCACGAAATTAATATGATAGCAATCTGCTTCATTAACTACGTTTTTTAAACAATGACATCAACGATGCCACATAATCCTCATCGGTGGCAATGCTCACCGAGTCAACTCCGGCACGGCGCAGCGCGACCGACATCTGCTGCTGATGGTCGTACCACCAACGCTGCCACGCCGAGCGCACGCTCTTGCTGCCGGTGTCCACCCAGCGTTGATCGCCGCTCTCGGCGTCCTGCATCAGCACCAGTCCCACATCGGGCAACTGCGTCTCGCGCTTGTCATGTACTCCAGGGCGGCTCCCAGGTCCGAGCCCTTGCCCACCGGCGTCGTGTCCAGCAGCTCGCGAATGAGCAGCAGGATGTGCTTGCGACCCTTCTTGGGCGGAATGAAGCGCTCAATGCGGTCGCTATAAAGCACCATACCCACCTTGTCGTTATTCACAATCGCACTGAAGGCGAGCGTGGCGGCAACCTCGGCAATGATGTCGCGCTTGTAGGGACCCACAGCGCCAAACAGGTTGCTCGCGCTCACGTCAACCACGAGCATCACGGTCAACTCGCGCTCCTCCTCGTAGACCTTGACAAAGGGCTTGTGGTAGCGCGCCGTGACATTCCAGTCAATGTCGCGCACGTCGTCACCGTACTGGTACTCGCGCACTTCACTGAAGGTCATGCCGCGACCCTTGAACGCGCTGTGATACTCGCCGGCAAAGATTTCCTGCGACAGTCCGCGCGTCTTGATCTCGATTGTGCGCACCTTGCGCAACAACTCATTACTGTCCATTAAGGAACCGCAATCTTGTCAACGATGTTACTGATAATCTCGTCGGCGGTGATATTGTTTGCCTCGGCCTCGTAGCTCAAGCCCAAGCGATGACGCATCACGTCATAGCACACACCGCGCACATCGTCGGGAATGACAAACGCGCGACCGTGCAGGAAAGCGTAAGCCCGCGCCGCCTGAGCCATGCTGATGCCGGCGCGCGGTGAGGCGCCGAATTGCAGCATCGACTTGAGGTCCTGCAAGCCGTAGTCCTGCGGAAAACGGCTGGCGAACACGATGTCCACGATGTAGCGCTCAATCTTCTCGTCAAGGTAGACTTGCGACACCACGG
The DNA here is from genome assembly GCA_946183895.1 of uncultured Porphyromonadaceae bacterium. Classification (GTDB taxonomy): domain Bacteria; phylum Bacteroidota; class Bacteroidia; order Bacteroidales; family Muribaculaceae; genus Sodaliphilus. The sequence continues at coordinate 9,154 of CAMHDX010000021.1, forward strand.
CACGGGTCTCGACCAGGTCGGCAGGCGTAACCAGCGCACGCACTGTGGTCTGCACCGGCGAGATGTTGCGACGGATAATCGCTGCCTCGTCATTCTTGTTGGGATAACCCACGAGCACCTTCATCAAGAAACGGTCCACTTGAGCCTCGGGCAGCGGATAGGTGCCTTCCTGCTCAATCGGGTTCTGCGTGGCAAGCACCAGGAACGGCTCGTCCAGCTTGAACGTATT
>CAMHDX010000022.1 GCA_946183895.1 uncultured Porphyromonadaceae bacterium
GCTGCCCACGAATTCCAAAAGTGACCGAACACGGTCAAAAAATTGGATCGTCCGGTATCCATCCACGGCATCTCGTCAAAGAATATCACCTTCTTGCCACGTGTGGTGATTGTCGTCAGGAATTCACGCAGCATGGCGAAGGCCTCCCACCAGTCTTTGGGGACACCGGCGACATGGGCACCGCTTTGTCGCAACGATGCGCCGAAATTGATGAGTTGTTCGCGCGTAGGCTGATTGTAGATGCCCGTAACCGAAAAAGCAAATTTATCTTCAAAAAAGCGTCGGATAAGATACGTCTTTCCAACGCGGCGACGGCCGTAAACTACGACAAATTGACTCTCGTCCGATTCCATGCACCACTGCAGTCGTCTAATCTCCTGCTCGCGACCGATGATTTTCTTCATATCTTCAACATTATCAGTGTGATATCGTGCCGCAAAGATAACTAAAATCATCTAATTAGCCAAATGATTTTTGCATTCCAGCGGTCGGAATCTCACTTTTTTCACCACATTTCGACCCCTGAAGCTCATTCCAGCGGTCGGAATCTCACTTTTTTCACCACATTTCGACCCCTGAAGCACACTCCAGCGGTCGGAATCTCACTTTTTTCACCACATTTCGACCCCTGAAGCACACTCCAGCGGCGGTACTGTAGAGGGTTAGTCGCCGTTGAGGGCGGTGTAGATGGAGCAGACGCCGAGAGTGAGGCGCTCCACGTGCGTGGCGGTAAAGCCGGCTTGACGCATGAGCGCGAGCATGCTCTCGCCCTGGGGCACAGCGGCAATGCTTTGCGGCAAGTAGCGGTAAGCCGACTTGTCACCGCTGTGCAGCGAGCCCACCCAGGGAATCAAGTGCATCGTGTACAAGTCGTAGAAGGGGCGTATCAGACTGCCGGTGGGTGTGGATAGCTCCACCACACACAGCAATCCGCCCGGGCGCAACACGCGCGCCATCTCGGCATAGCCGCGGTCCAGGTGCTCAAAGTTGCGCACCCCGAAGGCCACCGTCACCGCGTCGAACGTGTTGTCGCCGTACGGCAACGACAAGCAATCGCCCTGCTCCACCATTACGCGGCTTGCCAGGCCTGCCTCGGTGATTTTGCCTTTAGCGATGTCAAGCATGCCGCTTGACAGGTCAATGCCGGTCACTGTGGCTCCGGGGATGGCGCGCGCCAACTGAATGGCAAAATCGCCCGTGCCGGTAGCCACGTCAAGTATCGCGGCAGGCGATGCCTGCGCCACCTTGTTCACCGCCTTTCGCCGCCACCACTTGTCAATGCCCAGCGTCATGGCGCGGTTCATGAAGTCGTAGGCAGGCGCAATGTTGTCAAACATCTGCCTCACCTGCTCGGTCTTGCTCTCCTGCTCGCTATAGGGCTTTACTTCCTCAACCTTCATTATCAATCCAAGTCCTTGCGGTTGACAAATGCCCTGTAGGCGTTGCAACCAATGAAGTTGCCAATCACCACCCATAGGTAGCACCACAGCAGTTGCGGTGACAGCGCGAGCGAGGCAACGTAGTAATAAGCATCGGCTATGCTGTGCAAGAAGCCCGACAGGATGAACACCGGCACACCGAACAGCAGCGGCAGGAACTTGCCGCGGCGACCGAACTCCACCGCCGTGGTCATGATGAAACCGCAGCCGGCGGCAAGGATTGTCACCTGCAGCGGGTTGAGCGCCAGGCGCGCATCGACAATGCGTGCGGCACCCTCGCCCAGCGCCGGGGCGGCAATGGTCGTCAGACTCGCCACCACCGTGCAGCCCACAATGTTGCCCAGCAGTATCAAGACCAACTCGCCCATGTCGCGCCACGACGCGACAAATCCGGCTGTGCCGGTAAACAACTTGAGGCGATAGTGCACCACCGTGAGCAGGCCGAAGGTGAATAGCACCGCGCCGGCGATGTCGCCCACCCGCAGGTTAACGATGCAACCCAGTGAGATGGCGATGCCCGCCATGATCGCCGATAAGAATATATTCCACTTGCTCATAGTTATAACTCAATATTGTCCTCATTGGCCTTAATAAGCGCCAGCAGGTGGTCAATGGCAATGTCGGTGGGAATGTTCTGCTCCACCAGCGTCTTGCCCTTGTACAGGCTCACGCGACCAGGTCCGGCGCCCACGTATCCGTAGTCGGCATCAGCCATCTCGCCGGGGCCGTTGACGATGCAGCCCATCACGGCAATCTTGAGGTGAGTGAGGTGGGACGTTGCCTGCTTGACCTGCTTGACGGTCGACTGCAGGTCGAACAAGGTACGACCACAACCCGGACAGGAAATAAACTCGGTCGTAGTGGTGCGCAATCGCGCCGCCTGCAGGATGGCGTAGGAGTAGCGCACCAGGTCGGTGCGGTCGGCACGATATGCCTCAAGCCACACGCCCTCGGCAAGGCCCTTGAGCAGCACACTGCCCATGTCGGCACCCGCCGCCACCTGCAGCGCGTCGGCATCGACGGTCGTGTAGTAGTTGTGTAGCACCACCGGAGCCGTGACACCGGCGCGCGTGAGGGCGTGAATGTTGCCCTGTTGCATCAGCGATTTGGCGCCGCCGGTGCATTGCACCAGCACCACAGCGCGCGGCTGGCTCTTGAGCGTGTCCATCCATGCTTCACAGGGCTTGCTACCCGCCTCCATCGCGACAAACACTAGCGGCGCCGGGCACGCGATGATAGCATCGCGGTCGGTGCGGACGTCAAACAGCGGGTAGCACAGCGGCAACTGCGGTGTCCACTGTGCGCCGGGGACGATGCAGCGGTGCTTGCCGTCGGCAGCAGCCGCATCGGTCAGCACATAAAAATCAGGCAAAGTGCCCTCGGTTATCTCGTCAACTCCTGCCGTAGCAATCACAACGGGGCCCTTGACCGGCCATGCCTCGGGATAGAGCACGGGGCGATGGGCAGGCGCGATGGGGTCAAAGCCGTCGTATGGCTCAGCCTCGCAGTCGACCGAGCGGCGCAGTGTCTCCACGCATGCCACCAGATGTCGCGCGATGGGAATCTCGCACTCCGGGTCCTCACTCAGCGACACGCGGATGGTGTCGCCAAGGCCGTCGTAGAGCAGCGCGCCGATGCCCACGGCACTCTTGATGCGCCCGTCCTCGCCAAATCCCGCCTCGGTCACTCCCAGGTGGAGCGGAAAGCGCATCCCCTCGCTATCCATCGCCGCCACCAGGCGACGCACCGCCTCAACCATCACGACCACGTTACTCGCCTTCATCGAGATCACCACTTGGTCAAAGTCCTCGGCGACAAACACCCGCAGGAACTCCATCACACTCTCGACCATGCCGGCAGGAGTGTTGCCGTAGCGGCTCATGATGCGGTCGCTCAGGCTGCCGTGGTTCACACCCAGGCGCACAGCAGTGCCATGCTCGCGGCACAGCTTGATGAAAGGCAACACCGCCTCGCGCAGTCGCGCGAGCTCGGCGGCATACTCCTCGTCGGTATACTCCAGGTTGCGGAAGGTGCGCGCCGGGTCCACAAAGTTGCCCGGATTGATGCGCACCCCGTCGGTGAGCGCCGCGGCGGCATAGGCGGCATTGCGATTGAAGTGGATGTCCGCCACCAGCGGCACGTCGCAGCCACGCTTACGCAACTCGTTGCGTATCATGCCGATGCTCTCGGCCTGGCGCACGCCCTGCGCCGTGAGGCGCACCAGCTCGGCGCCCGCCTCGGCACATCGCAGGCACTGCTCCACACTGCGCTCCACGTCGTCGGTCGCGGTGTTAGTCATCGTCTGCACCCTGATGGGCTCATTGCCACCCATCACCACACCGCCCACATTGACCGGTGTGGTCACTCTGCGCTCGTATCTCATTTCTCAGTCAGTTTGAAGTAGACCACGCATCCGGCAACGTCAGCCGAATCCTTTTCCGCAGCCTTGACAGGAGCGAAGTTCACCACAAGATGCTGTGGCGTCAGGCCCAAAGTATACTGCGTATCCTTGCCGATTGTCATTGGCGGCTCGCCTTGACGGGTGCGAGCCTTATTGAGTGCCGACTGCAGCTTCGCATTCCAGCCCTCGGCGTCGGCGACGATGTCGCCTGCCTTGAGCAGCGCGCCGGTGTTGCGGTTGATGCTCACAATGCTATAGTAGGGCTTAGCGCCTACTTTGTCGTCCATCGCGGCGATGTAGTATGTTGCCCACTCGTCGTTGTAGGCGCGCAGCTTAATGATGAGTGCCATCTCCCCATAATCCTCAAAGGCCTCCTTCGTTCCGGACGCGGCTGCCATGGTCGCCGCCTGCTTATAAGCCTTGGCATACTGTCCGGCATAGTGCGACAACATCTCGCCACAGTCGTCCAGCGGCTGACGATAAACGCGCACCGTGTCCTTGATGCCTGGAAACTCCGCTTTGAGCATCGCCACCACGTTGTCGTGCAACATGTGACGAATGTGACGATTAGGGTCGAGCGACGAGTCGGGCCAGTCGATGTCGCACAGCCAGGTCGCGCTCACCGTCTCACTCTTGCCATCAGACGGCGACACCTCAACATCGCCCGTACCCAGGCGCTTGCGACACGCATCCACATGAGGCACGTCGACCATCGCCTTGGCAGTGCGCTCAATGCGCTCGGCAATGTCGTCCATGTCAATACCCACAGCCGTAATGAAGCCGTCATCCTTGGTTAGCCACATCAGCGTGTCAAGTGACGCACGCTCCAGGCCGTCTAATCCGGCAGGAGCTCCCTGTTTAAGCTCAATGCTATCCACGGCGACCTCAGTCACAACGCGGCTTGTCTCACTCGCATTGCGGTCACAACCCAGCAGCGCCAACGCCACCAACCCGATGCCCATCAACTTAATCTTTGCCATATCAATTCAGTTTTTATTATTTTCTACGCAAAATTAGTGCAAACCGAGCGCAATACAAAATAAACTCGTTTATTTTTATTGCCAAGCGTGAGTAAAAGTCGGTAAAATTCGGGGGCACCGACAAGGGACAGTATTTTAGACGCTGATAGACGTGATATATAGACGCGTTTCACAAGAATGCTACACGAGATGACATGCGAGAGGCTTGCCGCATCACGCCGACATGGTTTGTTATTGTCAAAGTTTCTTTGTAACTTTGCACAATCCGCCGAAACGAAACTAACATTAATCAAACACCGATATGAGAACAATAACAACTTTAATGTTTATGGGCATCATTACGGCCTCGTCGGCTCGAGGGCTGGTGTATCCCACCGCACCGCGCGTCGACACTGTCGATTACTACTTTGGCACGGCTGTGCCTGACCCCTATCGTCTGCTCGAGGACGACAACAGCGCGGTGACTGCCGAGTGGGTCGCCGCCGAGAACCGTGTCACTCGTGACTACCTGGACAAGCTGCCGCAGCGCGCCGCCATCAAGAAGCGCCTCACCCAACTTGCCAATTACGCCAAGATGGGTGCGCCGTCGATTCACAACGGCAAGTACTACTACTTCCGCAACAATGGTCTGCAAAACCAGAGCGTGCTCATGGTTGCCGACCGCCTGGGCGGCGAGGAGCGTGTGGTGCTTGACCCCAACACGCTGAGCAGTGACGGCACGGTGGCGCTGCAGCAGCTCAACTTCTCGGACGACGGGCGCTACCTGGCGTATGTGATTACGCGCAACGGCAGCGACTGGAACGAGATCTACGTGCTCGACCTGACCACGATGCAGACGCTTGACGACCACATCAAGTGGGCGAAGTTCACCGACGCCCAGTGGCTGGGCGACGGCTTCTTCTACAGCGCCTACGACGCTCCGGAGGATGCCAAGTCGAGCAAGAACGAGTACCACAAGGTGATGTATCACCGTCTGGGCACTCCCCAGAGCGACGACTACGTGGAGTACCGCAGCTACACCAATCCCCTGCTATTCTATCAGGCACAGGTGGTGGACGATGGTCGCTACATCGTGATGTGGGAGAGCGACGGCGATGGCAATGCCTTGTACGTCAAGGACCTGAAGGACCGCAACCCGCACTACGTCAAGCTCGCCGATGGTGTGCGCTACACCCGCAACGTGATTGGTGTGCAGGACGGCAAGCTCATCGTGATGACCAACGAGGACGCGCCGCGCTGGAAGCTCGTGGCATACGATGCCGAGCACCTCTCGCCCGCCAACGTGCAGACCTTTGTGCCGGAGCGCGAGTGGGTGCTCAGCGACGCGCAGATGGCTGGCGGCAAGTTCATCTTGACCTACGACCGCGATGCCGCGTCGCACCCCTACGTGTACGACGAGCAGGGTCGCGAGGTGCGCGAGATAACGTTGCCGACATTCGGCTCGGTGGGCTTCTCGTGCAAGAAAAAGGAGAAAGAGGTGTTCTATTCATTCTCGAGCTATGTCTATCCGACCTCGGTCTACCGCTACGACATGGAGAGCGGCGAGAGCACGTTGGTGTTCGCGCCCACTGTGGCGCTGCGCCCCGCCGACTATGTCACCGAGCAGGTGTTCTTTGCCAGCAAGGACGGCACTCGCGTGCCCATGTTCTTGATTTACAAGAAGGGTCTCAAGCGTGACGGCAAGCGCCCAACGTTTGTGTACGGCTACGGTGGCTTCAACATCAGCATGAATCCCGCCTTCAGCTACACCCGCACCCCGTTTGCGATGATTGACAAGGGCGGTGTGTGCGCCTATGTGAACCTGCGCGGCGGAGGCGAGTATGGCGAGCAATGGCATGAGGCTGGCACCAAGCTCAAGAAGCAGAATGTGTTTGACGACTTTATCGCAGCCGCCGAGTGGCTCATCAGCGAGAAGTTCACATGTCCCGCCAAGTTGGCTTGCAACGGCGGCAGCAACGGCGGTTTGCTGGTTGGCGCCGTTGTCAATCAACGCCCCGACCTGTGGGCGGCAGCTGTGCCGCAGGTGGGTGTAATGGACATGTTGCGCTATCATGAGTTCACCATCGGTTGGAACTGGGCTCACGATTATGGCCGCAGCGACGACAACGAGGAGATGTTCCGCTACCTGCTCGGCTACTCGCCGCTACACAACATCAAGAACGATGGCACCCGCTATCCCGCCATCCTGGTGACGACCAGCGACCATGACGACCGCGTCGTGCCGGCTCACTCGTTCAAGTATGCGGCGACCCTGCAGGCGAGTAACACCGGCGATGCCGTCAAGCTCATCCGCATCGATGTCAATGCCGGTCACGGACACGGCAAACCCATCAGCAAGGTGATTGAGGAGTACACCGACATCCAGGCATTCATCATGCACAACCTGGGGGTGAAGTGATATTACTAACGAAGCTTAAACTACCGACCATGAACCATCGAATTATATTAACCCTGATGCTGGCGCTGTTGTTGGTGCCGTGCTCCCATGCCCGCAAGGCTCAGGGCACGTTGCGTGGAGAGTTCCTCGCGCATCCCACGATGTCGGCCAACAACTACCAGGCCTATCCCGACACGTTGCTGCCGTCGCTCACCGCCGCACCTGCCGGCTACACGCCATTCTTCATCAACCACTATGGCCGTCACGGCAGCCGCTGGCTCATTGACGACAAGCAGTACAGCCAGCCGCTCGAGGCGCTGGAGAAGGCAAAGCAAGCCGGCAAGCTCACCGCCCGCGGCGAGCGCCTGCGGGTGGTCCTGCAGCGGGTGCTTGACGGCAGTCGCGGCAGACTGGGCGAGTTGAGCGACATCGGCGCCGAGCAGCACCGCGGCATCGCCGAGCGCATGGTGGCGAATTTCCCGGAGGTGTTCCATGCCGACGGCGCAAAGGTCGTGGCGCGCTCCACGACGGTGAGGCGGTGCATCCTCTCGATGCAGAACGAGGTGGACCGCATCGCAGCCCTATGCCCGGACATCGCGATTACGACCGATGCCAGCAAGGCCGAGATGTACTACATGAACTATAGCGACCCCGTGGTCAAGCCCCTGCGCTCACGCGGTCGCGACAAGGCGGACCTGGACGAGTACAAGGACAAGTGGGTGCGCCCCACCGGCATGGCAAAGCGCCTGTTCACCGACCTCAAGTGGGCGAAGCAGAACGTTGACTTGACCGCGATGATGCTCAATCTGGTCGACGTGGTTGGCAACATGCAGAGCCATCACGCGTTTGACGACGTCAATGAGTATAGCATCTTTGGCAGCGATGACCTGTACGACGCGTGGCGCTACAACAACGCGCGGTGGTATATCACTAGCGGCAACAACCCGTTCACGGCGGGTCGTGTGCCCCACATGGAGGCGAATCTGCTGCGCAACATCATTCGTGACGCCGACCATGCCATCGCCCACGGCACGGTGGGAGCCTCGTTGCGCTTTGGCCACGAGAGCGTGGTGTTGCCCTTAGTGTGCCTCATGGACATCAACGGCATGGGCTACAGCACCGACAACCTTGACACGCTCGATGAGCATTGGGCGTCTTGCAAGGTGTTCCCCATGGCTGCCAATCTGCAGCTGGTCTACTATCGCAACGCAGCGGGCGACGTGCTGGTCAAGGTGTTGCTCAACGAGCACGAGGCGTCATTGCCGCTGCAGCCGGTCGCCGGGCCCTATTATCGCTGGAGCGATGTGCGCGACTTCTATCTTGACCGCATCGCCAATGTGCCACAAGTTCCCGCCGGAGCAATAGAGTAATCACCCCACTTGTAACGACATCATCATGAAGCATATAATATCTCTCCGCGCCATGCGCGGCATCAAGTCAATCATGTTGAGGCGATTGTTGGCACTGCTCACTGTCGCAGTGGCGTTGACCACCCTCGCTACCACACCCCGTGAGGACATAGCGCGCAATCCGCGCCGTGCCGCCAGCAACCACTATGCCTATCCCATCGGCACCGAGGTCGCGCCTCCGGCACTCACGGCGTCGCCTGCCGGCTACGAGCCGTTCTACATCGCACACTACGGCCGCCACGGCAGCCGCTGGCTCACGAGCGACAAGGACGTCAACGGCGCGCTGCGCACCCTTGATGCGCTTGCCGCCCACCATCAGCTCACCTTTGAGGGCGAGCGCCTGCACGACGTGATAATCCGCATCGCTGCCGATAGCCGCGACCGCATCGGTGACCTCACCGACGTGGGTGCCGAGCAGCATCAGGACATCGCACGGCGCATGTACCACAACTTCCCCGAGGTGCTGAGCGGCGATGCGCGCGTTGACGCGCGCTCCACAACGTGGATACGTTGCATCCTCTCAATGCAGAATGCCACGACAACGCTCTCGCGCCTCAATCCACAACTGCGCATTGTGACCGATGCGAGTTATCACGACATGTACTACATGGGGTGGGGATACGGC
>CAMHDX010000023.1 GCA_946183895.1 uncultured Porphyromonadaceae bacterium
CATTAAAAAGTTAGTTTGTTCATATTGAAGGCAACCGATTTTTTTGCCAACGTGGCGAGCGTGAAGTCATGCGCGCCATTTCATTTGATGATTAATCGGTTTGCGATGCAAAGTTAAGCAAAAAATTTTTCAATTACTTGCTATAAAAGGCACGTTTTTTTATGAAACAATCATGAGTCGCCAATTCCTCAAAGTTTGCTGCCTATAACCAAATTAGCGGCTCGCATGACAATACAGCGGCTAAATCCTCGTTTCTATCATATCTATGTCAACTGATAATATCATCATTAACGGGGCGCGCGATGTGAGGGAGCTCACTGTGTTGCTGCCGTCAAGCAAGAGCCTGAGTGCGAGGGCTCTGCTCATTAGTGCGCTGACCGAGGGCGGTACCATGCCCATAGGCATAGCTCGCTGTGATGACACTGATGCCCTGCGCCGGGGGTTAGAGGTAACAAGCGGCACTATTGACGTGGGCGCCGCGGGCACGGCGATGAGATTTCTCACCGCCTATCACGCCGTGAGCGAGCGGCACGATGTGGTCATTGACGGTACCGAGCGTATGCGCCAGCGGCCCATCGGCGTACTCGTTGATGCCCTGCGCAGTGCCGGCTGCAGCGTAGACTACCTCGGTGTTGAGGGATTCCCGCCGGTGCGCGTCAAGGGGTGCAAGTTAAGCGGCATTGATGTGGCGATGCGCGGCGACGTGAGTTCGCAGTATGTGAGCGCGATGATGATGATTGCGCCGTGCTGTGGCGGCGGGACCCTGCGGCTGACCACTACGCTGACGTCGCGCCCCTACGTCGAGATGACGGCGGCACTCATGCGACACTATGGCGCCGAGGTCACAGTTGCCGACGATGCCATCAGCGTTGGCACGGCAATGTACACGCCGCGCGAGTACGCCATCGAGCCCGACTGGAGTGCCGCCGGCTACTGGCTCGCCGTCGCCGCCTTGATGCCCGGCATGCGCGTCACACTGCCGGGACTGAGCACCTGCAGCCTGCAGGGCGACGCACGACTGGTCCAAGTCATGAGTTCGCTGGGCGTGACCACCAGTGACAACGGCACGATGGTGGTCGCAGAGCATAGCAATGCCCCACAATGCGCCTGTCCGCTCGCCATTGACCTCGCCGACATGCCCGACGCCGCACAAACCATCGTGGTGACCGCCTGCCTGCTGGGCAGGAGGTTCAACATCACCGGGCTGGGCACATTGCGCATCAAGGAGACCGACAGGCTGCAGGCACTGTGCGACGAGTTGCGCAAGGTGGGCTACATCCTGCATGCCACAACCGACAGCATCAGCTGGGACGGCGCGCGCTCCGAGCCGCTCACCACTGCAGTCATCGACACCTACAAGGACCACCGCATGGCGATGTCCATGTCACTGACAGGACTACGCCGACGCGGTATAGTGATTACCGACGCCGGCGTAGTGTCAAAGTCCTATCCTGACTACTGGGACGAGTTCGCGCGAGTGGCGAATGTCGCGCCCTATCACCAGGCAAACATGGGATAGAGGTTCATCAGCTCGGTCACATCATGACGCACCGCGGCAATGACGCCCTGGTCTTCGGGCGCATGCAGCACGCGGTCGATGAGGTCGACGATGACCGGCATCACATCCTCCTTCATGCCACGTGTGGTGATTGCCGGAGTGCCCAGTCGCAAGCCGCTGGTCTGGAAGGCGCTGCGGTCGTCAAATGGCACCATATTCTTGTTAGCGGTGATGCCGGCTGCCACGAGCGACGCCTCGGCGAGCTTGCCGGTGAGCTCGGGGAACTTGGTGCGCAGGTCCACCAGGATGCAGTGGTTGTCGGTGCCGCCGCTGCAAATCTTGTAACCACGCTCAATCAGCGCTTGAGCCATGGCGCGCGCGTTGGTGCGCACCTGGGTAGCATAGTCCTTCCACTCGGGCTGTAGCGCCTCGCCAAAGGCGACCGCCTTAGCAGCAATGACATGCTCCAGCGGACCGCCCTGCACACCGGGGAACACGGCACTGTCGAGCAGGCTGCTCATCATGCGGGTCTCGCCCTTCTTGGTCTTCTTGCCCCACGGGTTCTCAAAGTCCTTGCCCATCAAGATGATGCCGCCGCGCGGTCCGCGCAGGGTCTTGTGGGTCGTGCTGGTGACAATGTGGGCATACTGCAGCGGATTGTTGAGCAGGCCGGCAGCGATGAGACCGGCGGGGTGCGCCATGTCGATGAGCAGGATTGCCCCGACACGGTCGGCAATGTCGCGCATGCGGGCATAGTCCCACTCGCGGCTGTAAGCACTCGCGCCGCCCACAATCAGCCGCGGGCGCTCGCGCAGAGCCACCTCCTCCATCATGTCGTAGTCCACAAGCCCATTGTCGGCACGCACATTATACTCCACCTGGTGGTAGACGATGCCCGAGAAGTTAACCGGGCTGCCGTGACTCAAGTGGCCACCGTGAGCCAAGTTCAGACCCATGAACGTGTCACCGGGATTGAGGCATGCCATGAACACTGCCATGTTGGCCTGCGCGCCGCTGTGAGGCTGCACGTTGGCATACTCGGCGCCGAATAGTGCCTTCACCCGCGCTATGGCAAGGCGCTCGCTCTCGTCAACATGCTGGCAACCGCCGTAATAGCGGTGGCCGGGGTACCCCTCGGCATACTTGTTGGTGAGGCAACTGCCCATGGCGCGCATCACCTGGTCACTCACAAAGTTCTCGCTGGCTATCAACTCGATGCCATGCAGTTGGCGCTGATGTTCACGCTCAATAATGTCAAAGATTTCGTAGTCGGGTTTCATATCCTGTATTAGTGTAAAAAGAAATTTGCGTCACTCACATTGGTTTGTGACGCAAATTTCCTAATTATTTTTTACTTGTGCAAGAGTTGCCTCAGAATTTATAGTCCAGACCGATGCCAAACACCTTGTTGGTGCGCTTGAAGATATCGGTGCCGGCGGGCATCGCCGGATTGTTCAGGTAGTGCTCCTGCTCGCGCTTGTAATTCTTGTAGTTGGTCCAGAAATAGGCAACGTTGAGGCGCATGTGGCTGTTGATGTTCACCGCGCCGCCAAAGCCCAGCGAGTAGCTGTCGCAGGCAAACGAGGTGTGGCTCTGGAAGTCATCGCTCAGACCGTAGTCGGTGTTCTGGAAGCCGCCACTGATGGTGAAGATGCGGTTGATATCCCACTCCAAACCTGCCAGAATCTCATGAGTGCCGTGTGTGAGGTACTTCTGCTTGTCGCCTGCCATGCCCGCGTGCTTGTCGTCGTAGAAGTGATACTCCACGGCGGCGCGCAGCTTCTTGGGCAAAATCTCATATCCGGCGGCGAGATAGAGCACGCCGGGCAGGTCGTTGGGGGTGTTCACGCCATGCTTGTAGGGCTCCATCGATGCCGACAGGTCATCGGAGTGCTCACCCAGGGCCTCGGTGACGAGCTCCTTGGTGTTATTCTCGATATTGAGGTTGGTCTTGAACTCATACTTCGCCGCCAGCGAGAGGCCTTTCCACCTGAAGTTCACACCGAGGATGGGGGTGACGCCCCAGCCGGTCTGGTCGGTGTTGAGCGCGATGTTGGTCAGACCGCCCTCAGCGCCGATTTTCTGCACCAACGGCAGGTAGGCAGCCTGCTGCTCGGCGGGCAACGTGGCGATTGCCGCGGCTACCTTCTGGGTGATTGCGCTGTTCAGGCTCGCTTTCACGTGACCCTTGTAGTTGCCGTTGAAGTAGTTGACGCGCAGTCCGGCGAACGCACTCAGGTTCTTCGTAATCTGGTAGGAACCGCCCAACTGACCGCCGAAGATGTACTGGCGACCCTTCATTGCCGAGTTAATTGAGTACATATCCGGAGTGAGAGCGTCCGCACCCAACATAGCCTTCAGGCTTGGCTGCGCGGCCAGCATCTGCGCCGTCTTGCTGTAGATACCCGCCATCACCGACGCGTCAAACAGCGACAGACCGTCCTCAAAGTTGCACTTGCCGCCGCCACCGATGATGCCAAAGAACGCGCTGGCAGCCCAGCGATTGCGCTTATACACGGCATACAGGCTGGGAATGACCGGTGCGGTCGCCTTGCCGTTATATTCGCGCCATGTGGAGTGGTCAGGGTTGGTGTAGGCAAACATCGGGAACGATGACTCCACGTCGCGCGTCTGGAAGGCGCTCTGGATATTAAGGGAAAGCGTCCAACCCTCGTGGTCGATAAACGCCGTGCCGGCAGGGTTGCTAAAGACGGCGACGCTCTGGTTGGTGTTGTGCAACAAGCCGCCGGCATGACTGCTCAAGCCTGCTGATATCGCGATAGTTGACGCTAAAACAAATCTCACAATCTTCTTCATAAAATTCAAATAATCTTCAATAATCTTACAAATCGGCGACAAAATTATAACGCACATTTAAATTACGTTACTAAAACTTAAAAAAAACGCCCCAAAAGGGCGAAAACGCAAAATTGTTACACATTTTAACAAATCAACTTGCCTTGTTTACAAGTTTTAACGAGGTCGACCGGTTTCAACTGCCGTGGAAGTACTCCAGCAATTTGCCCTTGTTGTCACAACTGTCGGGCAACAACACTCCCGAGGCACCGAGCACATCGCCTATCAGCTGGGCAGAGCCGAAGCACAGCCGCTCAACCGGGCGCGTGGCGCCTTTAAACAATGTGGCACTGGCATGACCATAAATCTTGAAGGCAGTGTCGATGGGGGTCGACGCGAAGTAGACATGGGGCGGTAACGCTGTCGCTTGGCCCACAATGCCCTGCTCGCGAGTGTGGGTCGAGCTGGCAAACGAGTAGACGCGCGCCATGATGTGGTCGCCGATGGCATTGGGCCTGCCGGCATGGTCGGTACTATTCACCACGTAGGTGTCAGGCGAATTGAAGTATGCCTCCTCCTGGTCGGTGACGCGCCTCACCATCTCAAGGATGTCCTGCTTTAACAAGTCGGGATTATCCACATTTGGACTGTCAACTGCCGATGTCAGCCATTGCCACAGCGACTGCGCGTCAACCTCGGGCAACGGGCGGCGCGCGATGGCACGCGACAACATCAGCACAAACACCGAATACACCACATCGGCATCGCCATTGCAACGCGTGTATAGCGCGCGATACAACTGCTGGGGCATGATGCTGTCCATGCCCTTGAAGGCGAGGTACCAGCGCTTGGGCGAGCATTGACTGTCACTCACCAGCGCCAGCGTGCCCGAGAGCATGTCATAGAAGATAGTCGTGCTCGTGGAATCGGCAACCGGCACCACACGCTCGCTAAGCGGCATCGCGCACTTGTCACAAAAGATGACATCGGTGGCGGCATAGGTGAAGTAGAGGTAATAGAAGTTGCGCAGATGGATATTCTCAATCGCCTCGCGAGTGATTTCGCTGCCCACAGCATCACTCACAGCCGGCCCTATCAAGTCCCACGCGTCGACAATCGCGTTGAGCGCCGTGTCGGTGACGAACTCAAAGAAGTGGTTAATCAGATAGTTGCCGCTAACAGCCCTGCTCGCAGCCTGGTCGAGCGTATAGCCCTGAGCGGCAAGGCTCTCGGCCACCTCGGCATCGGTGCGGTAACGCTCCACCCCGCCGGCATGCTCGGCGCTCTCGCCCACCGCGGTCTCAGAGCCGATGGGCTTGCTGAAATGGATTGTTCGCTGCGTTTGACCATCGCGACACCATGAGCGCACCTCAAAGTTGGCACCCTCGTGACGCAGCAACTCGTTCTTGATGTGCTTGAACACATCGAGCGTTGACGGCACAAAGCACTCACCCGGAATGTCAAGAAACTCAAAACGGCACACATCGTCGCCGGCCAGCGACAACGTCACGGCAAAGTGGGTGCGGCACGCGAACATCTTGCTGCGCTCGATTGACCCCGTCGGGCCTGACGTGCGCTGCCGCAGGTCGTCAAAGTCCATGAAGCCCGGCACACCGGTCACATCGTAGCCCATCCGATACTGCAACGCCGCGGCAATGTCCTGCAACAAGTAGGTCTTGCCACTGGTAGTCGCTCCCACCAGCGCCATGCGCACCGTGGGGCAAGACTTGCCCAGCAACCGGTCAACACTTCTCTTTATCCGTTTTAGCACATTCATGGCCTCTTCGTGATGATAATCATGCAAAGTTACGCAAAAATTTAATAAAAACCAACACACCGCACCTGATTTCATAATAAACCTCAACATTGCTCGTTAAAAAAGTTAGCGTGCACGCGCTATTTAATGACGTCAAATAATGAAGAAACTACATAAAACGGTGATGCTCGTGGTGATGGTCCTGCTCGCGGCGATGACCATGACCACAACGGGTTGTAAGACTGCCAAGATGCGCGATGCCGACGAGGCATTCGACCGCGGCGAGTTTGACAACGCCGCCAACATTTACCGCAAGATATACAACAAGCTCAAGAAACGCGACGACCGCTGGCAACGTGGCGAGGTAGCGTACAAGATGGGATTGTGCTACAGCAAGTTGAACCAGAGCAGCCGCGCCGCGGCGGCAATGCAAAACGCCCTGCGATATGAGTGGGAAGATTCCACGGCTTACCTCATCCTGGGGCAAGCGCTGCAACGCGAGGGCAAATACAAGGACGCTATTGACGCCTACAACACCTATCTGGAGTGGCGCCCGGGCGACTGGATGGCGACACAGGGCATCAGAGGCTGCCAACAGGCACCGCGCCTCAAGCAAGAGGGCTCACGATACATCGTCAAGAACGCCAAGCTGTTCAACACGCGCCGCGCCGACATGAGCCCAATGCTGCTTGGCGCCGAGCACGACCAGCTGTACTGGGCGAGCAGCACCGACAAGGCAGTGGGCACCACCAAGAGCGAAATCACCGGCACCAAGCGATTTGACATCTTCTTCTCCAAGAAGGACGAGGACGGCAAGTGGTCGCGCCCCGAGCCCGTGGAGGGCGAGCTCAACACCGAGCACGACGAGGGTTGCCCGGCATTCACGCCCGACGGCTCCACCATGTATCTGGCACGCGCCGTGCGCAAGAACGCGCCCAGCACGGTCAACATCTGGACCAGCTCGCGCAGCGAGGCCAAGTGGGCCGCGCCCAACGCCTTCGAAATCTCAGCCGACACACTCAGTGCCATGGGCGACCCGGCGGTGAGCACCGACGGCACCTGGCTATACTTCGCCAGCGACATGCCCGGCGGACAAGGCGGCATTGACCTGTGGCGCATCAACATCAAGGACAAGCGCGGCACACTCGAGAACCTGGGCGACCAGATCAACACTCCGGGCAACGAACGCTTTCCCTACTGCCGCACCGACAGCTTGTTCTACTTTGCCAGCGACGGACACGCCGGCATGGGCGGTCTGGACCTTTACCGCGCCACCCTGCAGCCCGGTGGCAAGTGGTTTATCGAGAACATGGGCAGCCCCATGAACTCGCCCGACGACGACTTCGGCATCACCTACGGCGAGGGCGAGAGCGGCTTCTTCAGCTCCAACCGTGGCGACGCCAGGGGCTACGACCACATCTTCTCGTTCATTAAGCCCGACTTGAAAATATGGATTAGCGGATACGTGCTGGACAAGGACGACGAGCCCGTGCCCAATGCCGTGATCCGCATCGTGGGCGACGACGGCAGCAACCAGAAGGCGGCGGGCAAGCCCGACGGCTCGTTCCGCTTTGACCTGCAGCGCGGCGTGAACTACGTCATGCTCGCCGGAGCCGAGGGCTACCTCAACGGCAAGCAGCAATTCCAGAGCGACCCCGAGGAGGCGGATGCCGAGTACAACGTCGACTTTGTGCTTGCCGCCATGACCAAGCCTCAAGTCATCGAAAACATCTTCTACGACTTCAACAAGGCGACACTGCGCCCGGAGTCTAAGGAGGCTCTTGACGAAATGGTGCAGGTGATGAAGGACAACCCGTCAATCGTCATCGAGATGGCGTCGCACACCGACCGCGTGGGCAGCGACGCCTACAACAACAAGCTGAGCGAGCGCCGCGCCCAGAGTGTAGTGGACTACCTCATCGAGGCGGGCATTGACCGCGAGCGGCTGCGCCCCAAGGGCTATGGAAAGACCCGCCCCAAGGTTGTCACCAAGCGCATCAACAGCCAGTATCCGCAGTTTGCCGAGGGCACCGAGCTTAACGAGGAGTTTGTCAAGACGCTCAGCGACGAGGACCGCGCCGCAGCCGACCAGATCAACCGCCGCACCGAGTTCCAAGTCATCAACACCGACTACATGTTGACCTATTAGTCGTCACTACGGCTATATAACAACCGACAACTATGACACAACAAGATAAACTGAAAATCGAAGAGGAAATCGTGCGCATGCTCAAGACCGTCTTCGACCCCGAAATACCGGTCAACGTCTACGACCTGGGCCTTATCTACCGCATCGAGGTGCACGACGACGCCATGGTGGACATCGACATGACCTTCACCTCGCCCACGTGCCCGGTCGCCGACTTCATCTTTGAGGACGTGCGCATCAAGGTCGAAAGCATCGAGGGGGTCAAGGGACTGAATCTGCAGTTCGTCACCGAGCCGGTGTGGACGCCCGACATGGCGACCGAGGAGGCTCGGCTGGAAATGGGATACATGTGAGCCATGGACCGCGACAAGACCTATTTTATCGCCGACTTGCACCTGGGTGCGCGCTACATCACTGACCACCGCGCCCACGAGGCGCGTGTCGTCGACTTCCTCGACAGCATCAAACCTTCAGCCCGGCGCCTCTTTCTGCTGGGCGACATTCTGGACTATTGGTTCGAGTACAACAGCGTGGTGCCTCGCGGACACGTGCGCTTCCTGGGCAAACTCGCCGAGCTCGCCGATGCCGGCGTAGAGATCACGTGGATGACCGGCAACCACGACGTGTGGCTGCGCGACTATCTGCGTGACGAGATAGGCATGACGGTAGTCACCGGCCGCCGGGTGGTCGACCTTGATGGTCACCGCTTTATGCTCTCGCACGGCGATGACATCGGCTATCAGCCGCCCAACTACCGCTTCATGAAGTGGTGCTTTCTCAACCCCGTGTGCCAGTGGCTATACGCCGGCCTGCACCCCAACTTCACCCACTGGGTAGCGACCGGATGGAGCAGCCACAACCGCACCAGCCGCAAGGAAGACCCGGCGCACATCGCCGCCATGGTCGAGCACCTCAACCGTGGCATTGAGGACATCTGCCGCGAGCAGCCCGACATCGAGTATTTCGTCACCGGCCACCTGCACAGTCCCGGTGTGACACACACC
>CAMHDX010000024.1 GCA_946183895.1 uncultured Porphyromonadaceae bacterium
CCCCCACCACTGCTATGTGAGGTAGCTCTCTACATGACATTATAGTTGCAATAGAGAGAGGCGCCCGGAGGGCAGCCGGCTAATGGACGGGTTATTTGCCGAAGGCGACGAAGCGGTTGTAGATGTAGTTGGCAATCGTGTAGACCACCATTGAGAGGCACATGACGATGTTCTGACCGGGCTTCTTCATGGGTAGCCACGACACCATCTCCATGTCCTTCCAGCCCAAGCCCTCGAGCAGGAACCAGCCCACCGCGCCCTGCAGCAGCCAGCAGATGACAAAGCCGCCGGCAAACAGCAATGCCTGCCTTGCCACCTTACCCTCCTTAGCCTTGAACACCCAGGCGCGGTTCATCAAGAAACTATTGATGACACCGGCGATGTAAGCCACAATGTTCGCCAAGCCGTAGGGCGCGCCGGCATGAGTGTTGAGCAAATAGAAGACCACCAGCGTGATGATGGTGTTCATCACACCCACCAAGCCATATTTGAGTAATTGAACGCTCGTCTTGCGAGCTTCTTGCTTATTGATTTTCATAACAGTATCAAGACATTATCGGGAACTTCCAACCGTGCTTAACGGCAAAGAACCGGAGCAAAATCACGACCACAGCGCAAGCCGCCTGCTGCGCGATGCTGGTGCCACCCGCCAGCCCGACTAGCCAATAGACCACACCGCCGGCGATGCACGCCGTGGCATAAATCTCCTTGCGGAACACCAGCGGCTCCTCATTGATGAACACATCGCGCAACACACCGCCCATGGCGCCGGTGATGGTGCCCATGATCAGCGCCACCCACATGGGGAAGCCCATGAGCAGCGTCTTGGTGATGCCCACGTCGACAAACAGCGCCAGTCCCACAGCGTCAAAGATGTAGAACGTGCCCTCGAGGCGCACGAGGTACTTCTTGAAGATTATCACAATGGGCAACGCCACCAGCGTCGCGGTTGCATACCAGTGGTCCAGCATCCAGAACGGATTGATGCCGAGAAACACGTCGCGCATCGTGCCGCCGCCAATGGCTGTGACAAACCCGATGCTGTAGGCACCAAACCAGTCAAACTTCTTGACGGCAGCCAAGCGGATGCCGCTGATAGCATAGAACAAGGTCGCGATAATCTCGAGCATGAACTCAAACGTGCCCATGCTCTCTTGTATCGTATTTAGCGCTGATTGTTCCATCTAGTTAATTCACAATTCGTAATGCACAATTCACAATTCACAATGCGCAATGCGCAATTCACAATTCACAATGCGCAATTCACAATTCACAATGCGCAATTCACAATTCACAATGCGGTCTGACGCCCCGACGGGGCTAAGGTTGGGCGGTAGCTTGGTTACAGGGGTTTACACCCCTGCCTAAGCCCTGGGCACCCCTAACGGGGTTTGATTAGGGTGGCGGTGAGTCCCACCTCGGTGACACCGGAGAGCACCGGCACCGAGTCCATGGCTTGCCACACGACAATGGTGCGCGCCTCGCGGGGGGTGACGCGCCGTGCCAACACCGTGGAGCACTGGTAGAGCGTGCCGAAGCCCGAGCCCGTCCAGCTGCCGTAGTCATCGGCGAGGCGCAGGTTGAGGCATTGACGCCGCGCGCTCGCGTTCTCGCCGATGATGTCCACCGGCAGGAACAACTCGCGGAAAGGGCAATCGGTCGTGTGTCGCACCGTCAAGGTCAGGTCGTAGCATGCCGTCGAGTCGCCATACTCGGGCGAGAACGAGACACAACTGCCTCGCATCCAGCCCTGCTCCGGCAGGGTGACAAAGCTCGCCGTGTCCATCGCCTCGGGTCGCGAGCACGACAATGCGGCCATCGCCAGCATCGCGAGCACGCCTATGACTGTGGGTCGCGTCATTGCTGTGGGTTATCGCGCTTGGGTGCATCACCCTTGTGCCGGTTGTCACGCGGGCGCTGAACACGCTGTCGCCGGTCGCCATGACGCCCGCGAGAGTTGCGGTGTTGCCTACGCTCGCCGCGGTCCTCGCCCTCGGCGGCATTGTCGCTCGCCGCGGGTTGCGGCTCGGCGGTGCCGCCAGGCTCGGCCGGAGACGGCGTTGATGGGGTAAACACCATTTTGCCCGAAGGCGCATCGCCGTGAGCCTTGCGCTCAGGCGACTGCTTCTTCTTGCGTTTCTTCTTTTTCTTGTCAAAGCGGCTGATGCTGTCTTGACCCAGAATGTCGCCAAAGGCCTTTTTCTCAATCTCCACCTCGTGGTCGTCGGCGTAGAGGACAGCCGGTCGCACACCGGCGGCGTTGAGCTCGATGACCTGCATGACACGCTCCACGCTGATGGTAACCAATCCCACAGGCGCATGACGCTCGGTGCTATAGGTCATCTCGCGCTTGAACAAGTCGGTCTTGAAGTGGTAGTACGAGGCGCCCTCGGTCTCGAGCACGATATCCTTGGCAGGCATCTGCGCCGATGCCTCGGCATAGGTGTCCACCTCAAAGTTGATGCAGCACTTGAGCTTGGCGCACTGTCCGGCGAGCTTCTGCGGATTGAGGGAGATGTCCTGATAACGCGCGGCGCCGGTAGAGACCGACACAAATCGCGTCATCCACGTGGCACAACACAGCGGCCTGCCGCAGGGACCGATGCCGCCGATGCGTCCCGCCTCCTGGCGCGCGCCAATCTGCTTCATCTCGACCCTAATCTTGAACACATCGGCAAGCACCTTGATCAGTTGCCTGAAGTCGACACGCTCGTCGGCGATATAGTAGAAGATAGCCTTGTTGCCATCGCCTTGATACTCCACATCGCCAATCTTCATCTTCAGCCCCAGGTCGGCGGCAATCTGCCGCGAGCGAATCATAGTGTCGATTTCGCGAGCCTTGGCCTGCTCGTAGCGCTCGAGGTCGCCGGCGCGAGCCTTGCGGAACACCCGCAGGATCTCGGCATCGGACCTGAGGCCCACCCGCTTCATCTGCTCCAGCACCAGTCGTCCGGTGAGCGCCACCCGCCCTATGTCATGGCCGGGCGTCGCCTCCACTGCCACCCAGTCGCCCTGCTCAAGCTGCAGGTGCGACGTGTTGCGATAGAAACCGCGGCGAGTGTTCTTGAAGTGCACCTCCACGATGTCGGTCGACGTGTCGTTGCCCGGGATGTCGGCGAGCCAGTTGTGGCTGCTCAGGTTGCAACGCACCTCATGGCCACAGCCGCCGCCGCAGCAAGTGCTGCTGCACTCCACACACGAGTCGGTGACAGCGTCGATCGATTCAATCGCCTGATTGAGTTCCTCCAAATCGTTCATAATCACTTGGCATAACTCACAGCGCGCGTCTCACGAATGACGGTGATGCGCACCTGTCCGGGATAGGTGAGCTCGTCCTGAATTCTCTTGGCAATCTCGTTGCTGAGGCGCTCGGTGTCGGCGTCGCTAATCTTGTCGGCACCCACGATGACACGCAGTTCGCGTCCTGCCTGGATGGCGTAGGTCTTGACGACACCCGGATAGCTCAGGGCGAGGCGCTCCAAGTCGTTGAGGCGCTTGATGTAAGCCTCGACAATTTCGCGGCGAGCACCTGGGCGAGCACCTGAGATAGCGTCACACACTTGCACGATGGGCGCGTACAGGCTCTCAGCCTCCTGCTCGTCGTGGTGGGCGCCGATGGCATTGCAGATGTCAGGTTTCTCCTTGAACTTCTCGGCGAGCTTCATGCCCAGGATGGCGTGCGGCAATTCAGGCTCATCGTCGGGCACCTTGCCTATGTCGTGCAACAGGCCGGCGCGGCGCGCCTTCTTGGGGTTGAGGCCCAGCTCGCTGGCCATGATGGCGCACAGGTTGGCCGTCTCGCGCGAGTGCTGCAGCAGGTTCTGGCCGTAACTGCTGCGATACTTCATCTTGCCGATGAGGCGGATTAGCTCCGGGTGCAGACCATGAATGCCCAGGTCGATGGCGGTGCGCTTGCCGGTCTCGATGATTTCGTCCTCAACTTGGCGACGCACCTTGGCAACGACCTCCTCGATGCGGGCCGGGTGGATGCGACCATCGGCAACCAGCTGATGCAGAGCCAGTCGCGCAATCTCGCGGCGCACCGGGTCAAAGCCGCTCAGCACAATCGCCTCGGGAGTATCGTCAACAATAATCTCAATGCCGGTCGCCGCCTCGAGCGCACGGATGTTGCGGCCCTCGCGACCGATGATGCGGCCCTTGATTTCGTCGTTGTCGATGTGGAACACAGTCACGGCATTCTCAATGGCAGTCTCGGTGGCGACGCGCTGTATGGTCTCAACGATGATGCGCTTCGCCTCCTTGTTGGCGGTGAGCTTGGCATCGTCCATGATGTCGTTGATGTAGCTGGCAGCCGCGGTGCGCGCCTCGTCCTGCAGGCTCTCGATGAGTTTTTCCTTAGCCTCGTCGGCGCTGAGGCCGCTCACGTGCTCGAGCGTGTCGCGCACGCTGCGCTCCTGCTTCTCGATGTCCTGTTGGCGTTGGTCAAGGGTGGCGCTCAGGTTGTCCAGGCGAGTGCGCTGGCCCTCAACGCTCGCGCGCTGCTGCTCCACCTCGTTGAGCTTGCGCTTGAGCTCGCCTTGCTGCTGATTGAGTTGCAACTCGCGTTGCTTGAGTTTCGCCTCGTTGCTCTGGATGCGTTGCATGCGCTGGTTGGCCTCTTTCTCCGCCTTGCTGCGGATTTCCATAGCCTCCTCTTTGCCCTTGATTAACGCTTTGTCACGCAGCATATTGCCTTCGAGCTCGGCACCCTTGAGGATCTCGTTGGCGGCACTGTTGGCATTGCGCTTTGACACCTGCAGCGCCACGTAGGCACCGATGGCAAGGGCAATCGCCGCAACGATGATGTTCACTATAATGCTCATATCGGTTGTTATTGAAAAATTGTTTTAAGTTGTTATATATTATTAAGTCGTTTATACACAATAAAAAAGCCGCGCTGTCCACGCTTCCACTCCCGTGCCCGCTTTGGTGGGCGGAGGGTGGCATCGTGACAATGCGGGTTAATGACAGTTGAAGCGCCGTGAGGCTTACAGCTTGACAACCAGTTCGTCAAGTTGTTGCTCAAGTCGTTCCATAGCCTGCTCGGCGCCATCAATAGTCGCGGCAGCCTTCTGGTAATTGAGCGCGAATGTAAAGGCTACACGGGCGAGTACCTCATGCGGGTCGGCATGGGTACCGAAGGCGTCCATCCAACGTTGCCATGTCGTGTTGAGAAGCTTCTCGGCGGCGTGATAAGCCTCCTCTTGACCGGCAGGGCATTTAAGCGCCACAGGGGCATTGTTGGCGAGGGTTAGCCATATTTGGGTTTTCTCGTCCTGAGCCATTCGTTTCTATTTAATATGATAGTCGTGCAAGACCCGTTGTGAGCCCAACACATTGACTTCATGAATTCAACTGCGCGATACACTTGTCAATATCCCGCACCATCTTGGATAATAACTTGCGCACACGGTCACTGCTCTCGGCATCGGGAGCCAGCGCACTCGCCAACTTCAACATGCGGTTGGAGCGTTCCAGCTGCTCCACCTGGAGTTTGAGGCGCGCGTTCTCCTCGAGGGCCTCGCTCAGTTCTCGTTCCACGTTGGCCATGCTGTCACGCAACAACGTGTATTTCTCGAGCAACACGCCACACTTGGCGCCGATGTGCTCTACGCGGTCTTGTAATTGCTGAGCCATAATCGTTTAAGCGAAAAAATGCGGTTATTGAGCGGTAAGCAAGAATGTCACTTCTTGTCGTCCGGACATGAGCACCTTTCAGAAATTATCCAATTTTGCCGCAAAAGTAACAATTTAATTTTTAAAAACCAAATAAAATCAATATCCACGCATGCCACTTTGCCATAATGCGAGACGCACTGTTGGTGCCGAATTGCCACCGACGCTACGCTGCCAGGGCGTCAATGCGGCGCTTGATGGCATTAATGTTAAGGATGGTAAGCAGTGTCACGACGATGATGCCGGCGATGATGGCGGCGACGGGAATCACACCGGCGCTGATGCCCATCTGCGACAGCATCGAGGTGTACAACAACCTGACAATCACCGTCACTACCACTGCCGCCACCAGCAGCACCACCGACAACACGATGACCAGGCGGCGGTAGGGCCGGGCGATCATGCGCGGCGTGTAGCCCAGTTGCAGCAGGTAGCGCACCTGGGTGGCATTGCGCTGCAAGAGCAGGAAGATGCTCATCACCAGCACCACGAAAGCCAGCACACTGATGATGGCGCCAATGGCGATAACAAGCGTTGAGACCACCAGCAGCAACTGCGCGGCGCGGTTGGCACCCAACTTGTCGCCCGCCACCTCCAGGTGATGGTCGCTCATGTAGCGCTCGATTTGCGTGTCGCCAGGGCTGCTGACCTCGACCACCAGGCGCGTGGGACTCTCCGCGGTGCCGGTGCCGTAGCGAGCGCTCGCCCACTGCATGAACTCCTCCGGCACCACGATTGTGTTCAACCTGCCCGAGAAACCCACAATGCGGCCTTCCAACTCGCACATCGAGCCGTTGCCGCTAATGGTGAACTGCAACGGCACCAGCGACACCTGCCCATAGCTCACCCGCGGCAACCCATGAGACGCGGCGAACCCGAAGTTATACAACGACAGGT
Source organism: uncultured Porphyromonadaceae bacterium (assembly GCA_946183895.1). Lineage (GTDB taxonomy): Bacteria > Bacteroidota > Bacteroidia > Bacteroidales > Muribaculaceae > Sodaliphilus. Next base: position 6,574 of record CAMHDX010000024.1, read on the forward strand.
AGTCGCGCGGAATGATGACAGGCACTACGCGACGTATCGTGTCGAACGACCACGTGGTCGGGTCAATGTCAAGATAGCGGCGGTCCACACTCTCAAAGAAGAAGCCCGTGCGCAGCCCGTGGCCGGTAGTGCCCAGCGCGATGCGGGCATCAATGCTGAAGTCACTCGCGCGAAACGCGCCCACATCGCGGCACCACGGCTGCGACTTCAACTCGTCAAGCTCGTCGGCGCTGAAGTTGCCGGCATTGCCCAGCAACGACCCTGCCGAGGTCACCGACTTGGTCACAACCAGGTAGTCACGACCCAACAGGCCATCGCCATCATCGTCAAGCGCGGGACGCATGTCGCTGTAGAACTGCGCAGCCACCATCACGATGGTCAAGCCCAACAGTCCCGCGAGGGCGTAGCCCACAATCTGAGGCACACTGATGCCTTCACGCAGCAGTTTCCAGACCAGATCCTTAGTTTGTGCCATGGCTTAAAGGTGTAAAATGTTATCAAAATCAATCGCCGGCGGATTGCCGACACTGGTACACACGATGGCGGCCCCCTGCTTGTCGCACTCCCGGGCGATGAGCGCCGATACCGCGGCGTTGGTGTCGGGGTCAAGGTGGCTCACCGGCTCGTCAAGCACGATAAAGTCAAACGGCTGGCACAGGGCGCGCACGATAGCGACACGTTGCTGCTGGCCGATGGACAGGCGTCCGGCGGGCTGATGCAGGCGGTCCTCCAGCCCCACCGCCACGAGCATGTCGCGAATCTCACGCTCGCTCTTGTGACCGGTCAGGCTGTTCTTGACCAGGCAATTCTCGGTTGCGGTGAGCGTGGCGAACAGGCGCAGGTCCTGCGGGACGTAAGCCACATGGCGGGCGCGCAACGCGCACCAGCGGTCAATGTCAAGGGTCCTGACATCAGTGCCGTCAAAGGTGATGCAGCCCGTGTAGTCGCTGCGATAGCCGTACAAGTAGGCGCACAGCGTCGACTTGCCCGAGCCGCTGGCGCTGGCAACCTGATAGGCGCGACCCGCCTCAAAGGTCACGCGCTGCAACCACACGCCGCTCGCGGGAGGAGTGTCGGCAAACACTGCCGGCAAAACATTGTTAAGGGTGATTGTCTTCATAGTCCAATAGTGGTGTCGGGGCGTTCACAACATTCTTGACCGCGATAGGGCTCCACGCTGATGTAGGTTATCACCTTGCCGTAGTCGGCGATGAGCTTGCTCTCGATGGCACCGGTGATGGCGGCAGCGGCATTGACGGTGATGTCGCCGTCAACCTTGATATGCACATCAACCACACGCACTTGTCCGTTGCGGCGGGTGCGCAGGTTGTGATGAGTGCGCACGCCGGGCGTGTCGTCAATGATGGCGGCGATGTGAGCCACCTCGTCGTCGGGCAACGCCTTCTCGAGCAGCTCCTCGACCGATGGCTTGGCGATGCGCACCGCCGGCACGATGATCATGACGCTCACAACAATCGCCGCCACCGAGTCCAGCACGCGCCACTGCTCGCCCAGGTAGATGGCACCCGAGACGCCCACCAGGGTGGCGAGCGTGCTCAACGCGTCGGTGCGATGATGCCAGGCGTAGGCGCGCAGCGCCTGGTTGTCGGTCGACTTGCCCACATGGGTCGTGTAGCGATAGAGCAACTCCTTGACGGCGATTGCAGCCAGCGCCACCCACAGCGTGATGCTCTCAGGCGCCTCGGGCACAATGCCGACGACCAACGCCTGCCACACGTCGCGCACACCGCCCACGAGCAGCTCCACTCCCACTATCAGCATCATCGCGCTGATAAAAAAGGCGGCTATGGTCTCGAACTTGCCGTGGCCGTAACGATACTTCTTGTTCTCGCCCCGCGCGCCCATGGCTACCATGGCAAACATCACGATGTCGGTCGCGCAGTCGCCAATGCTGTGCACGCCATCGGCAATCATCGCCGCGGACTTGCCCAGCACGCCCACCGCCAACTTCAACGCGGCAAGCGCCGCGTCACTCACCAGACCTATTGCGGTACATCTTCTGTTCTTATCCACCTCGTTGAGCGTTTAAAGTAATTCAAGATTGTGTACAACAAAAAATCTTTCCAAAACCACTCGTCTCTGGAAAGAAAACATTTACACGAATTATAGATAGTTGCGGAGTGAGGGGGATTCGAACCCCCGATACCCTTTTGAGGTATACACGCTTTCCAGGCGTGCCTCTTCAACCACTCGAGCATCACTCCGGTTAAAAAGCGAGTGCAAATGTACAACAAAAATTCAAAATCTCCAAGACCGGCGGCGGTTTTGGAGGCAAAAAGCGCGCGGCTTGTGTTATTGTCATTGAAAATCCCCACTGTGGCGATGCACTTTGATGCATCACCACAGTGGGGATTGGTGGCTACTGAGAGCTCTAAGAGTGCTGAGAGTACTAAGATTTCTTAGATTTCTAAGAGTTCTGAGTAAT
>CAMHDX010000025.1 GCA_946183895.1 uncultured Porphyromonadaceae bacterium
TTCCGGCATTAACCGGACCAAGCTGCGACCCTCTTCGAGGCTCTTGCATGGTCTTTAACATGAAGTCGGACCTTCGGCCCGCCAGTGTCTTCGCCACTTTTTCATTAGTAATCAAAGCCGTCAACACACTTTAGAAACTTGAGTTAAATAATTAAAGGTGTTATTCGTGTTAAAAGAGTGATATGCAAAGTTAAAACAATTACAACGATTTCGACCAATTGTCGGCATCAGTTTTAAAATAGTTTAACAAGAGTGTAACGTCCACCTCCGCATCAGTTGGTAGCGAGCAGCACGGCATAGTTATACAACTTGCCGCCGTTGGTGTAGTGCATGCCGTAGCAGTCAAACTCAATCGAGTAGCTGTTGGCGACATAGTTGACATTAGCCACCAGATTAGTGACGGTGCGGGTGTCCATGGGGGTCCACACGCTGCCACTGAGGAACTCCGGCACTATCTCGGCTGCCTCGATGCTATAGCCGGTGGCGGTCGATGTGATGTGCTCGGCGCCAAGCGGAATGCGCAGCTCTGCAATCTTGGGCATAGCCGCCACAAAGCTGATGTTGTGAATATTGATGCTGCCGCCCGGCGTGCTCACCGTGGGCAAGTAGAACACAAAGTAGGTGTCGGTGCACTGCGCGATGGACTTGGTGCTGATCAGGTTCATCATCTCGGTCGCATTGTACTCCACCTTGTTGCCCGTCTGGGGGTAGCTGTACAGCATGGGCGTGGTGATTGTTGTGGCGTAGGTGTTGCCGCGCGCCACGATATCCATGGTCAAGAACACCAGGTCGTTGTCAAAGTCGGCATAGCCCTTGAGGTTACGCACCACGTAGCCATCCATGGGCACCAGGTCCGCATCACTGCTGATGGCAATGTGATTGTCATCGCTATAGGTCAACTTAGCACCGGTGAGGCTGAACGTAATCTCCGGCATGCGGGGCGCGAATGTAATTTTATTGAACGTCAAGTTGACGGTGCGCTCGGTGTAGTTCATCTCCATCGCAATGTCGCATGCAGCCTTGTGAAACGCCGCCCCGTTAAAGGCGACCTCAACATTCTGGTCCGTGATGACGCAAGTAGCTGTGTGCTCCGGCTTGTCATTGTTGCTGCCACAAGCCGCCATGAGTACGCTCATGGCAAGGATGCTCAAAAAACCAAAAATCTTTTTCATCTTGTCGTTGAATTGTAATTGTTAGATAAAATTACTTGAATTGATTATGTTTGTTCGCTAATTATATACTCGATGAACTCGCGCACAGCGCCCTCGCCGCCGCGACGGCTGCACACGTAGTGGGCAATCGCCTTGACCTCGGCGCAAGCGTCGGCGGGACAACCCACCATTCCACACTCGCTCATGCACACCATGTCCAGCACATCGTCGCCGATGTATGCCACGTCATCGCGGGTGCAGTCATACTTCGCCATCAGCGCCTTGAGGGTATCCAGCTTGTCGTGCTTGCCCTGATACAACTCGGTGATGTGCAACTCGCGGGCGCGATTCTCGACGATTGCCGACGTGCGACCCGTGATAATAGCCGGCACGATGCCGTGGGCGGGTAGCATCTCGTTGATGGCATAGCCGTCCTTGATGTCGAACGACTTGAACACTTCGCCAGTGGGACCCATATTGATCTTGCCGTCGGTGAGCGTGCCGTCAACGTCCATTACCAGAAGTTTGATGCGTCGCTTCATAGCCTTCACTCGCCGCACTCGCGCTTGATGTTGTCCATAATCTGCTTGTAGGTGCCCAGGTGGCCGAACAGCGACGACGTGCCAAGCACAAATCCGTCAACACCATGCTGACCCCAGCGCTTCATGCGTTCGATGGTGCACGCTCCGTCAATGATAATCTCAATGTTGTAGCGTTCCTTGAGCTCAATCAACTTCTTGATCTTCTCGTCGACGTAGGGCAGGTAGATGTGACCGGCATAGCCCGGCTTGACCGCCATGACCAGGATGTTGCTGACCAACTCAAAGTAGTGCTCCATGCTCTCGATGGTGGTCTCGGGATTAATCACAATGCCGGGGATGCGCCCGGCGTCCTTGATCTTCTGGATCACAAACTCGGGGCGCGTGTCGGCGTCGGGGTGAAAATACATGATGTCAACACCGGCGTTGGCAAACATCTGGATGTAGCGGCACGGCTGCTTAATCATCATGTGAACCTCAGTCACCAGCGATGTGTTGCGACACACCGACTTCACGTCGCCCAAGCCCAATGCGAAGTTAGGCACATATCGACCGTCCATCACGTCAAGGTGTAGACGATTGGCACCGGCCAGCTCCAGACTCAACACCTCCGCCTTGAGGTTGTCAAAGTTGGCGCACATCAATGATGGTGAATATATCATAATTCTTTAAATTTTGTGACGAAACCCAACTTGACAAGCGCGGTTTGCAGAACCTCGCGCGGCTCAAGCAGTATCGTTGAGCCCTGAGCCACACTCATGCCGTCGCACTCCATCACGCCCTTGACCAGGGTGAAGCACTCGATGGTGTCGCTACCATTAGTGTAGGTTTCGATGTCGGTAATCATTCTTGTGGTATAAGTTTTCTCGGAAATCTCGTTGTGGCCCATGGGGCGCGCGGTGGACTTGAGGTTGATGTCAAGCACGCTGAGCGCCTTGTCAAGGTGCAACTCGCGCTTGTTGCCATGGTCGTCGGTGCGGTCGTAGTCGTAGAACCGATAGGTAAAGTCGGCACCCTCCTCAATCTCAAACACGAGACTGCCCGCGGTGATGGCATGCAACGTGCCGGGTTCCACGAACACGTAGTCGCCCGCCCTCACCGCCAGGCTATCAGCCATTGCCATGAAGGCGCCCGCTGCCACCATGCGCGCCAACTCCTCGGCATCGCGGCAAGTGCAACCGTTGATAATGGTACCAGAGGCGGGCGCGTCAATAAAGTACCACGACTCACGCTTGCCTCGCGACAGATGCTCAATGGCGTTAGCCGCCCGGTCATCAGGATGCACCTGTATGCTCAGGTTCTCATGCGCCTCGGTCAGCGCCAGCGTGAGCGGAAAAAACTCGCACGACGCCATGCCGTAGCGGTCCTTCAGCAGCGGGAACACCTCGTTAAGCGTGTGTCCGCGGTGAGAGCCGTTCAAGATAGTGTTCGACACACCGGCGCGGCAGTACAGCGAGTACAGGTGGCCGATGCGGTCGCCTGCCACTCCCGTCAGCCGCCCAATCTTGGGGCCGCCCCAGATGGTATTGTGAACTATGGGTTGCAATAGTATCATCAGTACTCTCGCGATTACTCGGTTACGACTTGACGGATGCGCATTATCTTGTCGAGCAGCGCCTCCAAGTCCTCAAGCCTCAACATGCAACTGCCGTCACACAGGGCCTTCTCGGGCTCGTTGTGCACTTCCATGAACAGTCCCGACAGCACACCGGTTGCCACGGCAGCCTGCGCCAGATAGGGCACATACTCGCTCTTGCCGCTGTTGCCGTAGTTGAAGCCTCCGCCGCTGATTTGCACACTGTGGGTAGCGTCAAACAGCACCGGATAGCCCAACTTGGCCAGCCGCACCAACCCGGTCATGTCAACCACCAGGGTGTTGTAACCAAAGCAGTTGCCGCGCTCGCACAGCATGAAGTCCTTGCAGCCGTAGTACTCCATCTTGCTCACCACGTTGTTCATCTCCTCGGGGCTCGAGAACTGTGCCTTCTTGATGTTCACGGTCTTGCCCGTGGCGGCTGCCGCCTTCAACAAGTCGGTCTGGCGGCACAGGAACGCCGGAATCTGCAGGATGTCGGCAACCTGAGCCACCGGCTCGGCCTGCCACGGCTCGTGGATGTCAGTCACAATCTTCACGCCACACTCGCGCTTGGCCTTGGACAGGATGCGCAGACCCTCGTCAAGGCCGGGACCGCGATAGTTGGTCGCCTTGGTGCGGTTGGCCTTGTCCCACGAGGCCTTGAAGTAAAAGTCTATATCGAACTTGTCGGTTATCGCCTTCAAGTGTTCGGCCATGTAAAGCACATTAGCCTCCGACTCGATGACGCATGGACCGGCAAGCAGTTTGAATTTTTTCTCTATCATTACCGTTTCTACGTTTAATCTGCAAAATTACTCCATTTCCAATAAAGAAACAACAGTTGACGCCATTCTTGGCGTTTTTTATGGTTTTTTATACCAGCTAATGCGTGTTATTGAACAATAACAACGTGACGGGACGGCTGTCGAGCCACTTTTCAGGCAAATTATACCGATTATTCTATAAAAATTAAGTAGTTTTGCAGCGCGAAACCGGATTGTCGGTATTCTCACTATCACTAAACTCCAACTTTTAAGTAATAATGAGCCGAGGCGGCAACTGCCTCTCCACTTGTTCAAAGCAACTCAAGATGAAATCACTATTCAGTCGATTGAAAACTCAGCCCGCGGTGATCATGGCCATCAACCTCGCGATGATGATGGTCATCTACATGCTCATGCGGTGGTTTTTCTATTATATGAACAAAGGCAGTTTCCAGGACGTGACCACTGCCGACCTGCTGCTGATGTCGTGGGGCGGATTGCGGTTTGACCTGAGCGCGCTGTGCTACCTCAACGCGCTGTGCATCCTGCTGCAGTTCTTGCCGCTCAAGTGCCGCCACACTCCCGCCTACCAGCGGGTGGTCAAATACGTCTTTGTGGCAGTCAACACCCTTGGCATCGTGGTCAACGCCGCCGACATCGCCTACTTTGAGTTCGGCGGTCGCCGGTCGACGGCGACAAGATTCGCCGAGTACGGCGGCGAGAGCAACCTGGGCACTATCTTGCTCAACAGTGTCACCGGCTACTGGCAGGTGTGGCTCGCGGGCATTGCGCTGATTGCGGCGGTCGCGTTGTGCTACTACAACCCCGTCAAACAACGCCGCCCGCTCAGCGACTTGCCATCCGGTGCCGGCTACTATGTACCGCACAGCATCGTGTTCGCCCTCGCGCTGGTGCTCACACTGGGCGGCATGCGAGGCGGATTAGGCTTCAAGATGCACCCCCTGCGTCAGGACTCAGCCACCATCTATTGCCACAATCCGCATCAAGCCGCCATTGTGCTCAACACCCCCTTCACCATCATCACCACCGCTCACAAGAAGGGGTATGCCGAGCCGCACTTCTTCCCCGCCGAGCAATTGGACCAAATCTTCAATCCGGTCATCACGCCAGCCGAGACCGATGATGAGGGCATGAACAAGCTCAATGTGGTGGTCTTCCTGATGGAGAGTTTCTCGATGGAGTACACCGGCTTCTACAACCGCGAGCCGGGCTATGAGGGTTACACCCCGTTTCTCGACTCGTTGATAGCGCGCAGTCACAGTTTCCGCTACAGCTTTGCCAACGGCATACGCTCGGTGGACTGCATGCCCGCCGCCTTTGCCGGCATTCCGCGTTACATCAATCCTTACTGCTACTTCATGTACTCCAGCAACACCCTGCAGGGCTTGCCGGCGATGCTCAAGGCTGAGGGCTACACCACGGCGTTCTTCCACGGCGCGCCCAACAACACGCTCGGATTCAAGGGCTTCACCAACTCCATCGGCTTTGACAGCTACTACGGCATGGACGAGTACGGCGACAAGGACTTTGACGGCACGTGGGCAATCTTTGACGAGCCCTACCTGCGCTACTTTGCCGACAAGACCTGCGACATTGCGCGTCAAGGCAAGCCATTCTTCCTGACGGTGTTCACCGCGTCAAGCCACGAGCCGTTCACCATTCCGGAGCAATACAAGGGCACATTCACCCGCGGCGAGATTCCCATGCACCGCTCCATCAGCTACTCGGACTTTGCCATCAAGCAGTATTTTGAGAAGGTAAAAAACGAGCCGTGGGTCAATAACACCATCTTTGTGTTCACCGCCGACCACACCGGTGTGAGCCACCGCGAGGACTACAACAACGAGATGGGCCGTTTTCTCATTCCCATCTTCTTCTACACCCCTGGCGGACAGCTCCCGGTGGGCTGCGACTCGACGCGTCTGATGCAGCAAACCGACATCACCCCGTCAATTCTCTCGCTGCTCCACTACTCCAAGCCCTACTTCTCGTTTGGCAAAAACATCTTTGAGAGCGATTCAACCTTTGTCAACTACGTCTTCAACGACCGCAACGGCTTGTCGATGTACTACCTTGACGACCTGATGATCGAGTACAACAACGACAAGTTGGTGGGCATCTATGAGTTCCGCAAGGACTTCTCGCTCAAGCACAACCTCATTGACAAGCGCGACAGCTACCCGCAGGTGCCGGCAATGGAGCGGCAGATGCAGGCGATCCTGCAGCAATACGTCACTCGAATGAAGGCGAATCGCCTCACGGCAGAGCCGGATGACGAGTAGACCTGCCGGCGGCTACGGCTCAGCCTCAAGCGCAATGGCGCGGCTACAGATTGATGCGCAGGGTAGCGCCCAACGCACGACCGCGGCCACGCTGCAGGAACTCATGACCGATTGACACGAAGTAGAAGGTGTTGTAACGCGTGCCGGTCAGGTTCTTAGCCCACAGTTGCACGCTCCACTTGCTCGCCGCGAGTGTGACGCGCGTGTCCATCAACGCGTAGAACGGCTGGCTGACCGTGTTCGCCTCGTTCCACTCGATGGGTCCCACGCCATACACGCCCACATTCAACTCCACACACTTTGCCCACGCGCACTGCAGGTTGATGCGCTGCGTGGCATCGGCATGGAGCGTGTGCCGCGGCGAGTAGGGCACGATGCGGTGGCGGTAGTCGCGCGTGCCGTCGTTGTAGCGCACAAAGCGCGCGTCACAATAGCCGTATGCCACATTAACATCGGTTGTCGCGGTGGCATGCCACTGCACTGTCGCTTCGACACCCACACTGCGGGTGCGACCGGCGTTGGTCATCACACGTCCTGTTGTCGTGCCGTCAGGAAACACAGTCAGCTGGCGGTTGGTGCAGTCAATCCAGTAGGCATTGGCTGCAATAATCAGGTCGTCATTGCTCAGAGGCTTAATGGTGGTGCCCACCTCGTAGTTCCACGCGTGCTCGGGCTTGTAGCCCACAATGCGGTCCACATCGTACCGCGCACCGATGCCCATCATGCCCATCAGCCGTTGCTGCAGCACGTCGCTGAACATCTGCGTGTTGAAACCACCCGCCTTGAAACCCCGGCTGACCGCCAGCCAAACCATGTTGCCCGAGAGCCAGCGATGACTCACATTGAACGAGGGCAACAGTTGCAGGTGGTGACGACGCAGCCTGCCGGTATCGTCAATATCGATCGCCTCATGGCTGTACACCTCACCGTCGTGCATGATGTCATAGCCGGTGTGCGTCTCGCTGTGATAGTTCAGGCGACTGTGCTCATAGTCCAAGCGCAATCCTGCGGCGAAGGTCCATCCACCGGTCGTATAGGTGGCTTGACCATAGCCCGCCACACCACCGGTGGGCATCACAAAGTCGCTGCCCAGCAGCATGGCGCGCTCCTGCCACGCAATCGGGTAGGACGGCGCGGCCTCGTTGCGATGCTGCTCAATGAGCCGCGCAATGCCGGTGTCGCCAAAGTTCACCGGAGCGCTCATCCTCAACCGGCGATAGAAGCCAAAGGCGCCCGCAATCCATTGCCACCCACTCGCCGCAGGGTTGGAGCGCACGATAAACTCCTGGGTCACCGCGTGCTCAGTGCGCGCCTGGGTGAGCGTGAAGTAGGGCTCGGGGGTGAAGTCCTGGTCCAGCGTCATGTTGTCGTCAATCATCTGGTAGGAGGTGATGCTCATCAGGGTTCCCCACGCGGTGTGCTTGCGCACCGTGAGCCCGTCAATGAGGTTGGTGCGGCGATAAAAGCAGGTGTCGTTGTGCGCTATCTTGCCGGTGGCGGTCCAGGCGTAAGGATAGCCACCCTGGCGCGACACGCTCATCGACAGCACGTTAGTCAGGCTCCACCCGTTTTCGCCCTGCCACTGCACCTTAAGCCTGCCGCCGCCGTGGCGCTCCCAATCGGTCAACTTGCCGTTGTACTCGTTGCGGAACTCGCCGGCGGTGGTGGTGTAGAATGCCGTGGCGCCTATCGCCCAGGCGGCATTGATGGCACGATTGTGCGACACCGAGACCTTGAACGACGAGTGGGACGCTCCTTGCAGCATGACGCGCGTGCCGGGGTCAGTTCGCGGCGACAGCGTGGAGATGTTGATCACCCCGCCCATGGTGTTGCGACCATACAACATGCTTTGCGGTCCCCGCAACACGTCCACCCGCTTCATGTCGGGCAGGTCCATGTCGTAGTTCTCCTTGCATAATATCGGCACATTATCAATCACGAGACCCAGCACCGGCTGGTCAATGCGCGCCCCGATGCCGCGCGAGTAGATGGTGCTGGTCATGCGGCTGCCGTAGTCCGGAATGAACACGCCGGGGGTGAGCACCGTGGCATCGCGAGGCGTAGTCACAGCCTGCGACGCAATCGTGGCTTGATCAAGCGATGTCACCGCCCCAGCCCCACTCGGAGCCACACTCTTGACCGCGCTCACCATGACCTCGTCGAGAAGGAGCGTGTCGGCAGCCTCGGTGGCGGCGGTAGCACCGGCTGTGATGTATAGTAGTATAATAAATAATGTCGCAGTCAAACGTTTCATGGCGCAAAATTACTCATAAAACCGCTCACCGGCAATCACTACATGTAGTGATATTTTGTCGCCGCGCGGTTAGCCAAGACAAGTTTTTGTTAAAAAAATGATAAAAAAAAGTCGGTATCATTGTTGAAATGGAAAAATTATAATAAATTTGCCAAACATTTTTAGGCCTATGCGTTGGAGACAACTAATTGCGGTAGTTGAGTGCCGTCAAGGTTGTCTTCGCGTCAATGCCGCGATGCGAGGCTCAAGCCTTGACCGGTAACGGCGTGACGGCAGCATGACAACATAATGTAACACACTAAAGCTGATTGAGATAAACATTAACAATAAACAATTTTATTAACTTTTTAAAAAATTTTTACTACAGTTATGGCTGAACA
>CAMHDX010000026.1 GCA_946183895.1 uncultured Porphyromonadaceae bacterium
TCGGTCCACTCATACTCGACGGTGTACACCGTGAGGTCGGCATCGGGAGCCGCGGCGACGCGGGTGGTCTCCTTGACCTTGAAGCCCGGGTGATACTCGGCAAGGCGCCGGGCGGCGGCAGCCGGCAACGCGGCGGGCTCGTTCATGGCACTGAAGGTGATGGGCTCCAAGTGGGCGAGCATGGCGTGGGGCGCGACGATGAGGGCCGCATAGTTGTCGATGCCTCCCAGCGCGGCGGCGCCACCGGCTTCGGTGATGTTGTACATGTACCGGTAGCCGTCGCTCTGCTTGCTGCTCGCAATCGGGTCAAACTCTATTGTCAGCACGCGGTTGTTGCAAATCATGCGGTCATAGCTCTCGGGATTGTACACTTCCTCCTCAACCAGCACACACACTTTGCCGTCAATCAGCGCGCCGAACTGGGGCTTGTGGCACAATATCACCTCGTCGGGCTCGTATGCCGCCGCCATGCCCATGTGTGCCACCGGCGTCCAATAGTTGAACTCGTCGTCGGCGATGTGGCCGCGCCAGGACATTTCGCGGTAGTCCATGTCGAACGCAACCTGTATCGTGCCGTCATAGCTGGACAGGACCAACTCGTTGCACGCGCCGTCACCGTCGATGTCGGCGTAGATATACTTGGCGGGTAACCACCCGCCGGCACGCCGCGAGAACGCGGCTTGCATGTCGGTCATGTGAATCATGTTGCCGAACATTATTGAGCGAACCTCCTCGCTCAGGTCCTGCGCAATCATTGACGTGCAACCCATGGCGAGAGCCACCAGGGTAACAAGGTGTTTAATCTTCATAGCCGTAATTATTTGTATTCTACTTGCAAAGATAATGCAATGAGAGTGAAAAACAAAATAAACTCGTGTATTTTTATTCTAGACAGTCTAGAAGATCTAGACAATCTAGAGGGCGACACATGAATGCCAAGTTGCACAATCGTGAGAAAAACATTAATTTTGCAGTTTCAACATTGATTATCAAGATGAGAACAAGAATATTGACACTCGCGCTGACGCTCGTTGCGGCGCTGTCCGCATGGGGTGCAATGGTCAACCCGGTGCACTGGACGATGAGCGGCAAGCCCGTCGCCGACGGCGTGGAAGTGACCTTGACGGCAGTGGTCGACGACGATTGGCACATGTATGCCATGGACCTGCCGTCGGGCGGACCGCACGCGCTTGAGGTGAAGTGGACCGCGACCGGTGCCGAGACTGTCGGCAAGCTGTCAGCGAGCCCTGTTGCCCACCGCGAGCATGACGCGAACTTCGACATGGACCTGGCATGGTGGGAACATCGGGTGACGCTCAAGCAGCGTTTCAAGACCCGCCCGGGCGAGCGCTACGACATCACTGCCGACGTGCATTACCAGGCGTGCAATGGTGTGACCAACATGTGTGCCGCACCTGCCGACTACCATCACAGCATCAGCGGCACGGCTGCCGGCGTGGCACCTGCCGACACCGCGGCAGCGCCGGCGGTTGCGGTGGCTGTTGACTCCGTGGCTCCTGACACCGCTGCCGTAGTCACGGTTGCGCCGATCGGCGACACATGGGCGCCGGTCACAGTGGCGGCGAGCGCTGCCGAGGGTGCCGGTTCGTCGAGCCTGTGGTGGCTGTTCTGGGCTTGCTTTGGCGGCGGACTGCTGGCGTTGTTTACGCCTTGTGTGTGGCCCATCATTCCGCTCACGGTGAGTATGTTTCTCAAGCGCTCAAGCAGCCGCGGAGCCGCCATCAGCGGCGCGGTCGCTTACGGGTTGTCAATCGTTGTAATCTATGTCGCGTTGGGCTTGCTGGTGACAATTCTGTTTGGCGCCGACGCGCTCAACGCCATCGCCACGAGCGCGGTGTGCAACATCTTCTTCTTTGTCTTGCTGGTGGTGTTCGCGATTTCGTTTTTCGGCGCGTTCGAGATTACGCTACCGGCATCGTGGAGCACCCGTCTGGACAAGGCTGCAGGCGGCACAACGGGCCTGCTGAGCATCTTCCTGATGGCGTTCACGCTGGTCATCGTGTCATTCTCGTGCACCGGCCCCATCATCGGCACGTTGCTGGTGACTGCCGCGACGGGTGGTAGTCGGCTCGCACCCGCCGTGGGCATGCTGGGCTTCTCGATTGCGCTGGCGGTGCCGTTTGCCCTGTTCGCGCTCTTTCCGGCGTGGCTCAAACGGATGCCGCGTTCGGGCGGCTGGATGCAGACGGTCAAAATCACGCTCGGCTTTCTCGAATTGGCTTTATCGCTCAAGTTCCTGAGTGTGGCTGACTTGGCTTACGGCTGGCACGTGCTTGACCGCGAGGTGTTCTTGGCGCTATGGATTGCCACGTTCCTCATGCTGGGGCTGTATCTGCTGGGTGTCTACCGCTTTGAGAGCGAGGGCGAGCAGCCGCAGGGCGGAGTGGGTGTGACGCGTGTCATGCTGGGCTTGTGCTCACTGGCGTTCTCCGCCTATTTGCTGCCCGGGCTGTGGGGCGCGCCGTTGCGCGCCACGAGCGCGTTCGTGCCGCCCATGTACACTCAGGACTTTGTGCTCGACACGCGCGCCTCGACGGTCGACGTCGTTGATGACTATGACCGCGCCATCGAGCTGTCGCGCAGCAGCGGCAAGCCTATTTTCATCGACTTCTCGGGCTACGGCTGTGTCAACTGCCGCAAGATGGAGGGCGCAGTGCTCGACCGTCCGCAGGTCAAGAGCCTGCTGGAGCGCGATTTCATCACCGCGCGCCTCATGGTTGACGACCGCACACCGCTCGCTTCGCCGCGTGTAGTCACCGAGAATGGCGAATCGCTAACATTGACCACTGTGGGAGCCTTGTGGAGCTACCTGCAGCGCTCCAAGTTCGGCGCAAACTCGCAGCCCTACTATGTGATAGTGGATAGTGACGGCAAATTGCTTGCCGGACCGCGCGCCTACGATGAGGACATCGACGCGTTTGTTGACTTCTTAACCCTAACCAAATGAGGCTCACGGCGCTACTGATTACCTTGCTGCTGACCGTCACGGCGGCTTACTGCGACGAGCCGTTGCCAATTGTGGTGCCGGTGGAGAATGGTGACACTCTCGAGGTGTTCACCGCCGAGCATAAAGGTGACACGGTGGTGGTGAAGCGCAACCGCGTGCAGCGCCTGCGCGACAAGATTCATGATCGCATCGAGCGCAAGCTGCACGAGCCCTACGACACGACGCGCAACAAGGGCTACTGGTGGCGCGCCCTCAAGCACGGCAAGGTGAACTTTGACGACGAGTCGATGGGCTACCCCCGGTTTCTCAAGTTTTGCTGGCGTGTGTACAAGTGGGGCGACAAGGCGTTCAACAGCTACGACACCGCCTACGTTGTGAGCACCGGCAAGCCCTGGAAGTTGACGCTCAAGAACCAGAACTGGGTGGATAACTTTCATGGCAGCAACGACTTGGGTCGCACGCGATTTACCAGTGGAGCGGCGAGCAACCTGGGTCTGTACCTCTCGTTCATGGCGGTGTCGCTGGGCTACTCGCTCGACATTGACCGCCTGGTGGGCGAGCGGGGCACGAGCGAGCTGCTGGAGTTCTCGTTTACCTGTGCGCGCTTCAGTGCCGAAATCTTCAAGCGCACCAACACCGGTCGCATGAGCACCCACATCAAGTTGGCGGGGGAGAGCAGTTGGCAATCGGGCGACAAGCTCTATGCCCTGCAGCGCCGCACGTGGGGCCTTACGGCTTATTACTATTTCAACAACCGCAAGTATGCCCGGGCGGCGGCTTATTGCTACTCCAAGTTCCAGCGGCGCAGCGCCGGCTCGGCTATCGCGGGCTTGTCGATTATCAAGCACAAGTTCACCATCGACCCCAATGAGCTCACCGAGCGGCAGGCTGAGGTGATTGAGAGGGCTAATCTGAGCGCGATGATTTTTACCGACTATTGCCTCAGTGGCGGCTATGCGCACAATTGGGTGCTGAGCAAGACGCTCCTGCTCAATGCTACAGGCGCTGTAGGTGCCGGTGTCAAGCACATCTACCGCACCGAGACTGCGCCGTCAAGCAACAGCGGTGCGCTCAATGTGCGTGCCCGGTTGGCGCTCACGTTTAACCGCTCGCGGTACTTCGCCAGCCTGCAAGGTCTCCTCAACTCTTCAACGTTCTTTGGCGGCAGCTACCGGTTCAGCTACTTGACCGCCGACTTCAACGCCGTGTTCGGTATCCGGTTCTAGACAATCTAGAGGATCTACGGTTGGGCGTTGTAGATGCGCATCAGCTGCTCGTAGTGGCTATTGAGCGAGTAACGCTTGAGCGCGGCGGTCGAGATTGCGGCGTTGTCCCATCGGCGCGTGAGTGCCGCCTTGAGCGCCGCGGTGAGGTCGTTGACGTCGCCTGCGGCGAAGGTCATGCCGCTCTCGGCGTCAATCAGCTCCGGAATGCCGCCAATGCGCGCGCCCACCACGGGTGTGCCGGCACACAATGCCTCAATCACGCTCAGCGGATTGTTCTCGTACCACACTGAGGGCACAACCAGCAGGCGTGCCGCCATGACGTGCTGCACGGCCTGCACGGGTGTGCACTGTCCGGTGAACCGGATGTTGGTTGCCGTGGCATAGCGCTCGCGGTATTGCTCCTCGAGCGGACCTCCCCCCACGACTGTGAGGCTCACCTCGGGCATGCGGGACACTGCCTCGAGCAGGGTGTCGACGCCCTTTTCGGGCGACAATCGGCCCACATAGCAGCAGTGGTCGCCGCGGGTGGTCGCCGCCGTGGCAGCTTGCTCTATTATCGCGGCGCGCTCGGCGTCGATAAAGTTGGGCAGCACTTGCAGTTTAGCCTCATCATATCCTCCCTTGACCATCATGTCGCGCATGAATCGGCTGGGGCAGATAAACGCGTCGGTGTATCGCTGCAGCGTGTAGCTGTTCCACTTCAGCGCCTCGATGCGCGCCGCCACGCTGGCGGGTAGCGACCCTTTCATGCAGCGGTGCTTGACCACTGCATTGCCATCGCTCAGACAGAGCTCGCAGGGCTTGCCGTCGCGCAGCATCGAGTAGGACGGGCACACCGGCTTGTAGTCGTGCAGCGTCCACACCACGCGGCAACCGCGCTCGTGAGCCACGCGCGCCACCACGGGCGACAGGTAGCTGTGGATGTTGTGCAGGTGCACCACGTCGGGCTTGAACTCGTCCATCAGCCTGCCGAAGCACGTTGCCACTTCGCCGTAGCCCATCATGCGAGTGAAGGCGCGGGCGATGTTGCGCGCGCCGCCGCCAAAGCTCACCTCGCCGGGCCAATAGCCACTCCACGGCGAGGCGACGTTGTCGGGATACTGCATGGCGAACACGGCAACCTCGTGCCCGTGGGCACGCAGCAGGCGCTCGGTGCCCATCATCACGATGCAGTCGCCGCCGCGCGGATAGTAGAATTTATTTACTTGTAGTACTCGCATCTCGTCTCTCAGTTACTTGGATAGGGAATTCTCGAAGGGGGTGCGGCCGTCGATGGAGCGGCTCAGGGTGAGGTCGTCGGTGTACTCCAGCCCGCTGCCCACACTCACACCGCGCGCGAGCACCGTGATCGCCACATCGCGCATCGGCGCCAGCTTGCGGTAGACGTAGAAGCTCGTGGTGTCGCCCTCCATCGTCGCGCTCAGCGCCAGTATCACCTCGTGGACCTCGCCGCCGGCGACACGTCCCACCAGGCTCTCAATCTCCAGGTCGGCGGGCCCGATGCCGTCCATGGGCGAAATGAGGCCGCCCAGCACGTGGTACACGCCGTGGTAGCGGCCGGTGCGCTCGACTATCATTACGTCCTTGACATTCTCCACCACCATCACGGTGCTGTGGTCGCGCAGCGGGTTGCCGCAGATGGGGCACACCTCGCGCTCGCTGATGTTGTGGCACTCGTGGCAGTAGCCAATCTCGCTGCGCAGCCGTGTGAGTGCCTCGGCAAAGTTGTTCACCTCGCCCACCGGACGTTTGAGCATGTGCAACACGAGGCGCAAGGCAGTCTTGCGCCCTATACCCGGCAACGAGGCGAACTCGTTGACCGCATTCTCAAGCAACCGGGATTCGAATTCCTGTTCCATGACTGCAAAGGTAGTGCAAGCCGAGCGTAATACAAAATAAACTCGTTTATTTTTATTACCGAGGCGAAGCCTACCGCGTTTCTGGAACGTCTCCGACGTTCACATCTACTCATGCACTTACCCCACTGAGGCGGACATCTCCGATGCACCGCCACAGTGGGGTTCTGTAGCTTTAACGTCTTGCGACGTATTCCCGTTGCTTGTGGTCACCGCTGCCGCCGCGGTTACCTCATTGTTTTGTCACGCCGCCGGATATCCAGTAGTCCTCGCTGTTTGTCGCCTCAACGACGTTCTCGATGTCATCTGGCAGGTTGCAGAAGAAGTCGATGCCCGTGCGAGCCTCCAACTCGTCGATGGTTATGTACTCGGCGCTCTCTTTATCCTGCGAATTGTTGTAGTGCTTGGTCCAGATACCGATGGCGCGGAATGTGCCGTGGTACGTGCCGTCGCCACAGTCCTGGCTACTCTTGTCGTAGGCAAGCAGTGCCATGTAGAAGTACTTGGGCACCAGTAGTCGATTATTGCACTTAGAGTCAAAGACACCACTCTTGGTCGTACCGTCCAACGTGATGTTGTCAATGGTAGCGGCCTTGACCACATAGAGCGTGTCGCAGTTTCCGGCCCACGTGCGCACATCGCCCTCCAAAAGGCTCCACTGGCCGCCATTGTGGCCTTGCCACTGCGGCTGCATATTGCTCAAGTAGAACGTTTGTTTATAAGTCTCTGTTGACATTTTACGGTCCGCTTTCGGGCACAAGTGACCTCGCGAATATCCACTGTTACTATAGTCGCTCAACGTTGAACGGGTGGAACTCGGCAGTTCTGTATCTTCTTTAAAGGCGTCGCCTGTTGTTTCAGATCCATTGCGGTTGCCGGCATGCATCTGGTAGCAGGTCCAGCGGTTCGCGACCTTGCTGTTGTCCCACTCGAGGGCGAAGGTGACGCCGTAAGCGCTGGTGGACTTCTGCACCCACGAGGAACTGCTGTTGTCCTTAATGCGCGGCACCTCCAGGCGGTCGAACCCTGCTGTCTTGGGCGTGTAGCTCATGCTGCCATTATTCGTATTCCAGTAGCTACTGGTGATGTTGGCGTTGGCGTTGTTGCCACTCGCGGCGGAGCTGTAGGTGAAGGTGACGGTTGCCACGCTACTGCTCACTCCGTCCTTGACGGCAATCGCCTTGACCGTGGTGGTCGCACTCACCGTGAGTGTTGTGCCAGAGTAGGAGCCGGTGCCGGCGAAGTTGCTGCTCGAGGGCGTGGTGCCATTGGTGGTGTAGTAGATTGTGGCGCCGCTGGTGCTGCTGGTGATGGTCACGGTGGTGGTGGCGTTGATGGTGCCGCCGGCGGGCGAGAATACGGGCGTGTCAACGGGACCGCCGGTCTCGGTGTAACTCTGCATCTGTGAGTACAGCAGGTCAACGCTCACTGTGGAGCCGGTGGGGTAGATCTTGATACCTTCGCCGGTTGCCGTGCCGTACTTGCCGCCCACATATCGCACACTGTCGGCGGTGCTGCCCACGGTGTAGGTGTACTCGGTGCCGTTCTTCATCGTGGCGGTGATGGTCTGTGCCGCCGCGTCGCTTGTCGTTATCGCAACCAACAGCAGGATTGCGACCTTGGCTATGTTGTTGATGATTGTCTTCATAGTTGTGTCCTCCTGTCTTTTATTGGTTAAACTGCTTGATGACTTTCGTGCCGTTGACGATGTACACGCCTGGTGGCAGCTGTTCCCAGTCGTCGGGCATCTTGACGCCCATCAGGTTGTAGGTGCCGGTGCGCACGGGCGCGGCAGTCTCGTCGCTGCGGATGTCGGTGATGTCGTCGCCCAGCACGAGGCTTACGCCCTGGCCGGCGGGCGAGGTGATGTAGGCGCCGGTGCCTTGCACGCCGCTGGTGCTACTGTCCGCCCAGCCCACGGTGCCGCTCGAGGTGATGACCTTGTAGGTGTGGTCGGTGGTGCTCACGGTGGTGGGCGAGTAGGTGCCCACGAGCGAGTATTCGTCGGCGGTGCTCATGACGCGGCGCGGAGCGGGATTGACCGTCGAGGCTGTGATGCGGTGAGTCACGGTCTGCGCCGCGGTGTTGCTCAGCGTCACGTTTGACACTGTCAATCCGGTTATGTCGTCAGAGGCCTTGACCATGTAGGGCACGCCGGCGGTGATGGTGTTTGTCGCGCTGAACTGCATGAAGCCCGCGTCGTAGACCGTGCCGGTCAGTCCGGTGTCGGTGCCGGCAGTGAGACCGGTGTACTCCATCACGGTGCCGTCAAAGTCGTCTGCACTCATGGTGAACGGCACGGTGAGCGGGGTCCACACGCCGGCGGTGAACTCGCGCGCCAGGCGCACCGTGGCGCCGCTGATTGCCGTGGTGGGCGAGGTGAACTCCTTGGAGGCGTCGAGGACGTAGGTCAACATGGGCACACCATTCTCGCTCACGGGGTAGAGCAGGTCGCTGCCTGCCACGATGGCGCTCACATCGACGATGGCGCCGCTATAAGGTGCCGCATAGCCGGTGGTGTTGAACTCGTTCGTGATGGTGGGGTTGCCGCTTTCGCCGGTGTTAATGTCCTTAACGACCACCCAGTCGGCGAGGTTGTCGTCGAGGTCTGAAGTCGTAACGCCGGTCTTGGGCTGGGTCGTCTCCTCGGTCACGGGGTCGGCAATGACGAGGAATGCCGTGTTGGTGTCTGAGCCGGTGACGAACATGGGCACGCCGTTGCTGTCAACATTGTACTCGCCCGTAATCCAACCGGCGAGATGCTGGTTGTAGGCCATCGGGCGGTTGGGCGTGAGGCCCTTGATGAGGATGGCACCGGTGTTGTCGCGCACGTAGGCGTCGGTGCCGCCGCCGGTGCCGCTCGCCACGTGCAACACGCGGGCGTTGTACCCGTCG
>CAMHDX010000027.1 GCA_946183895.1 uncultured Porphyromonadaceae bacterium
GCCCCGGCACCCTGCTGGATGGTCACCGTGAGGGTTCCTTGCGAGGTGAGCGCGGAGGGGTCATAGTTGATGACCGACGGGTAAGTGCCCTGCACCTTGAGCACCGGATAAGGCGCGATGCTCTTGTCGAGAACCCACTTTGCCATCGATGCGATGTTGGAGACGTCGCCGGTGGCATAGTATGCCGCAAGACCGCGGTTGCTGTTGAGCATCTGGCGGTATTGCTCGAAGCGCACGAGGAAGCGCTCCTCGGCACCCAGAGCGGCGTTATAGACATCAATGTCTCCGTTCTTGCTGAACGGTGCCTCATAACGGAAGTAGTTGTAGTTGTTGATGCCGTTCTGATTGGCCGCATTGGTGATCAACAGGCCGTTGTAGATCGGGGCCTTTGACGAGCCGCCGGTGATGTCGCCGTAGAACATGCAGTTCATCACCATCGTGCGCAGGTCATTGACCTTGGAGGCATAGGCGTTGTGACCGACGATGCCACCCACCTCGGTGCCACCGGTGATGTCGGCGTAGTTGTAGCAGTTCACCACTCTTGAGGTGCCGTCGAGCAGTCCCACGAGGCCGCCGGTGTAGGCCGAGCCGCTGATGCTGCCGTCGTTCACACCGCAGTTGTAGATCCGCGTGTCGCCCAGAGCGTTGTTGCAGATGGCGCCGATGTTGCCGCTGCCGCTGATCGAGGCGCTGCTGACAATCACGTTGGAGATCACGGCGCCGTCGGCATAACCGATGAACGGTTGCGAGAGCGAGAAGGTGTTGAACGCGCCATCGATGAGTCCGGTGAACGGGGCCTGCTGCGTGCCGACGGTGCCGTTGGCGATAAAGCCCTCGGCGAGGACGTAGTTGCCGGCCATGTCGGTCATCTCGTCGGTCGACGTGACTGTGACCTTCATGGTGAACGTGGCGACCTCCGACGCGTCACTGCCGTCGGTGTTGCGCTCGGCAACGGCGTTGACGTAACGTGACTCCAGCGGGAACGGGCCGGTGTAGGTGAGTCGGGTTGACGAGGTGATCGGGTTCGTGCCATGCCCGTGGCCGAGTCATAGTGGATGACAGGTGTGGCGCAGACGACCTGATGGAACGCCCACTTCATCGTGGGTTCCGAACGTCCGTTGTTGCGGGTATAGAGGTTGGTGTTGTCGAGACGTGCCAACACCGCATAGTAGGTTGAATTGCCCTGATAGAGGATTGCTCGCGGCACGAGGTAGTACAATCCCGCTATTGCCGACGGTGCGATGGCGAACTGATATCGGTACAAGTTCGGGCTGCCGGAAGCAGGCAATTCGCCAATGATGGCGGCATTGCTCATCGAGGCATCGTCGGCGCGCAGACCGAGGTACAATTCCGTCGGGACATCCTGGATATAGTAATAGGTATTCCAGTCGTCGCTGTCGGCAACGGTGAAGAACCACTTGGCTTCATCGTTAAGTTCGGTTGTCGTGGTGACATATTCCGCGCCCGGAGTCATAAAATATCCGGCCGTGCCACTCTCGATATCGTAGTAGTGCACATCGGCTGCGGAAGTCGAGACCGTGATGGGCGGTGTCACTGCCGGCATCTTCTCGTTGAAAACCGGAACGAACACCCATCGTGCACCTGCCGAGGCGTCATTCACGTTACCGGTAGGCGTCGCCACAGTCAACGTACTGTTGTTGGGATAACTAGCGTTGGCGCTGTCATAGTCCTTGAAGATGCCGCCCGAGGCACCGTACGCGAACGGGATGATGTTGTAACTGCCGCCGGTGGACTCGACGATGTGGAAGCGGAAGATGTCTGACGAGTCAAAGTCGGCGGCATCTTTCATCAACACGCCATTGACCACATTGTTGTTTTCATTGGTGTAACTGGTGTAACACAGATACTGGCCAGTGGTATGATTCTTGATGAAGTAGTACTGCCGTCCGTTGACGACACCGGCGCTGTGCATGGTCCACATCATTGACGCACGCGGCAAACTGTTGGTTGTCACCTTCGTGACGTTGAGCGTGGCGTTCAACACTTCCGGCAGCAGATAGAAGTTGGTGTTGCCCTGGTTCTGTATCAGGTAGGGATGGCTGTCGCCGAATTCAATGATGGGCGTGAAAACGGTGACGGGCGAATCGGTGTAACCGCTGCGGACGGCAATCGCATGGACGGTGGTCACACCGGCGGGCAGGTCAAACGGGCCGGTGTACTGTGTCGAGGAGGTCGTCGGCGTGGTGCCGTCGAGGGTGTAGTAGATTGTCGCACCCGGGAAAATCGTCTCCATGACCATTTTGTAGTTCATGTCGAAGCCCACGGTGGGGGCGGTGACCTGCGGCTTGTCGAAATACCAGTTGGAGTTATTGTCATTACCGCGTCCGATGGTGCCGCCGATACCGCCACGGCCGGTCGTCGGGTACCTGTAGGGTTGGTTGCCGCCGTTCGGGTTGAACGAGTAGGACGTCGCCATGCCGTAGGGTGTGATGAAAAACTTACCCCCTGACTTGTCGGTGATGATGAACAGTTGGTTTGTGCCTGGCGTGTCGGTAGCCTCGAGGTGGACAAACAGACGTCCTGCATATGCGGTACCGCCATCCGGCACCGTCTTCATCTCGTTCTGGGTAAGATACTTACCCGTGAGAACGTGGATGAAGTGGTAGTAGGTGGTGCCGTTATAAACCACAGGCTGCACATCCCATAACGAATTGATCACGTCCTCTTCGGTGAGGTAGGACTGAAAGGTCGTGAGGTGCGGCATACCGTTGTCCACAGTGTCAAAGAACGGGCTCACGGTGCTGCCGTTCCAGTAACATTGCTCGGCAGGCAAAAGGTAGTAAACCTTTCGTCTTTCTGTTAAAGCAGGGTTGGTGTTGTATCCGTTGCTGTTGGCAATCATATAGACGCCGGCGGCGGGCTGCGCCACCGCGTCGACAGCACTCACGGCGAACAGTGTCGCCGCAGCCAAACTCAGGAATATTTTACAATTCTTCATCACTTGACAATCAATTTCTTGGTGAATCGTCCGTTGGCGACGTTGACGATGTAGATGCCGGAGGCGTTGACAGCGGTGCGCACGGTTCCGTCGGGCTGCACGGTGAATGCCGCCAGTTGACGTCCCACGGCGTCAAACACCGCGCCATCGGCGGGCTGCGACAGCGTTGAGGTGACCACCACGTCGCGGCCGTCCACGCTGATTTCCACACCACCCGCAGTCAGACCACTATCCACAGTTTCCTGCTCGGGGTCGCCCTGCAAGGTCGAATCCTCGTCCGAGAAGACGATTGCCTTGGGCGCCTTGAGCGGCGTCGTGCCCGCGGTGAAGTAGGGCCGGAACGGCTCCACAGTGGTCACGTCGGCGGTGAGCTCGTAGGCACTGCCGGTGCCGTTGAGCGCATAGTTGCCGGCAGGCAGGTTGACGCTCAGGTAGTTGGGGAAGAAGCTGTAGCCGTTGTGGCGCACCGGCGTCATCTCGTCGTCACTCACACCGATGGTCGCACCGTCGGCGCTGGCGAAGGTCATCGTCTGCTTGGGCAGGCGACCGATGAACTCGTGGGTGTTTTGCGGCTCGAACATGCCACTGAGGTCAAACTCATAGTAGCGATTGCCCGGGAAGCCGATGATATAGGGCGTAGCCGCTTGCTGCAGCGGATAGTCAGCGAACGTGTGGGCGCTGGCATAGTATCGCTTGTACAGGTCGGTGTTGGCGTCCTGACGCAGGTCGCCGCCGTCGTAGCTGTAGTAGGTGTCCCACAAGAAGGTGTTGGTGTACACCTTGTTGTTGCCGAGTTGAGCGTCGGGATAGCGGAAGACAGCCGTCATCACCGACGGGTCGTCGGTCGAGGCCGCGATGTCCTGATAGCCGCGCAGCCAGTACTCGTGGCCGATGGTGCTGCCCTGATAGAAGTGGGTCAGCTCGCCCTTGGTCTGCGTGGTAATCAGGTCGACAGTGAACGGCAGGCTTATGCCCTCCCAGCCCATGTTGCGGTTAGCGTAGCGCTGCGGCTCGCGCTGATACCACATGCGGGCATTGCTGTTGAAGGTGTAAGCAATCGGGCAGTTAAACTCCTCGCCGTCGACCAGGAAGTGGTCGTCGATGCTATAGTAG
Source organism: uncultured Porphyromonadaceae bacterium (assembly GCA_946183895.1). Lineage (GTDB taxonomy): Bacteria > Bacteroidota > Bacteroidia > Bacteroidales > Muribaculaceae > Sodaliphilus. The sequence continues at coordinate 4,073 of CAMHDX010000027.1, forward strand.
CCCGGCTTGGCGTCGGTGGTCTTCTGCACGATGTGGAACGACACCGAGGGCAGAATCACGTCAACCGTGCGGTAGTCATCGTCGGTCTCATTGTAGGCGTGGTCGCTGTAGGCGTTGAGAATCACGTCGCGCGTGGTGGCTGCCGCCGTGCCGTCGGGCACATCGTCGTCGGGCGCGTACACCAGCAGGTTGCGCGTCAGGTCCACGTTGCGAATTGCCAGCAAGCCTCCGTCGTCGAGCAACGGCTCGTAGAAGTGATTGCCGTTCCAGCCCTTCTGGTATGCCTTGAGTGCACCGGTTGTCTTGTTGAACACGTCATCGTAGCCGGTAAAGTCAATTGCCGTCATGCCCGGATATACATCGCGGCTACCCAACGCGGCACTTGACTTCGCCGCCAGGTTGACCCACGGGTTAAAGTGAGCGCTATCCATCACCTTGCTGCGGAAGTAAGCCGGAGCACGGTATACACGGTTCGAGCGATCGGTCTTCAACAGGCGGTAGAAGTCGTCCTCGTTCTTGTTGATGACGCTGGGCTGGCTTTGGTGCGGCAGGATAGCCTCGCGGTAGCCGAACGTCAGCATCTGACCGAAGAAGAAGTAGTCATCGGGCCAGATAGCGCTATAAGTCACCTCGCCGGTCACGTCGTCGACGGCGTAGCGGGCATCGTTCTGCTCGGGAATCACACCGCCGGCGTAGATAAAGTCGCCGTCGCTGTAGCGGCCCGCGACATAGGTGTCGCCGATGCGGCCCACCGTCACGTTGCGGTCAAAGCGCTCCTTGAGGTAGAAGCCGTTGAGGTCGTAGGTCACCGTGCCGTTGTAGAACGCACGCTCGGGCATCGCTCGTGAATAGCTATTGTCGGCATATCCGTCGTCGGCACTGTGGTAGCAGTTCTCGACCTGCGAGCCATTGTCCGGATTGCCGAACACCGCCTTGGTGCCGGCGGCGGGAGTGCCCTCGGTGAGCACCCAGCAGTTCTCCACGTGGCCGCTGCCGCTGTTAGCCAGTCCGGCGGTGGTGAAGGTGCCCGTCACGCCCAGATTATAGATGTCGCCACACAGGCGGTCAAAGAGCGAATTGTCAAGGCCGCTCACGGTGTGTCCGTCGCCGTGCACGGTAGCGCCAAAGCAGTTGGCGGCATCGCCCAGCGGCGTCCACGTCGAGCCGCTGTGGTCAAGGTCGGTGCGCAGAATCACCTCAAGGTTTTGGCAACCCGGGATATTCGGCTCCATCGGCTCGTGGCCCGTGAGGGTCTCGCCGTTCGAGAGATCGTAGAGGTCGCGCAGCATGTCGAGGCCATTGCCGCCGGTGGCACTGTAGTCGTTGATGTACACCTTGCAGTCGCGCTCGAGCAATGCCGGGTCGTAGTCCACGTGCAGGTGGTGCTCGGTGTCTGCCATCACGGCACTCAGGTCGTGGTAGTTGGCAATCGAGAACGGCACAGCGTTGCTGAATGTCTTGCCCAGATAGGTCTTGGCGTAGTAGGCAACGTAGTACTTGTCGTTCTGGTACCAGTACATCGGCGTCTCGTTGTTGGCATAGGCCACGCCGTTGCGGTGGTTGATGGCATCGTCGCGGTTGGCGAAGATCTCCCAGCCGCCACCCAGGATTTCGTAGGCACCCGGGGTGACATTGGGCTTCTTCATACCCACCGTGTTGCCCGGCAGCACCGTTGCCGGCGGCAACAACGTGCCGATGGTGGGCACACCACTCTCAAACTGCAAGTGGACGTGAATCACGTGCATCTCGTTGATGAGCTCAATGTTGGTGCCCTCGTCGTCGCTCTCGTCGTAGCTGTAGCGATACATCACCGTGATGATGCGCTCCTTGGTCAAGTCGTAGATCTCGCTTTCGCGCGACACATAGAGCGTGGTGGTCTCGGTGGGCTCCACACCGCGAATGAGGAAGTCGGACGAGGCGTTGGGCAACGACTCATAGACATTCTGAGTGATGAGCGTACTCACCGGCACAGTAGACCCCTTGGCGAAGTGCTCTGAGCCGTCGGCGCTGTCAAACTCAGCATTGTCACTTGCTGCATACCCGCCCTTGGCGCCAACCACGTAGCTGTCGCGGCAGAAGTAGTACACCTGCTCGCTCGCGCTCTGGTGGAAGTGGACGATGGTCACACGCAACTTCTGGTTATCATTCAGCGACTCGTAGGTCGCCTCGGGAATCACCTGACCCGCCGCATAGGGCACGTCGCCGCGCATGAATGAGCTGTTGACGATATAGTAGTCCTCGCCGGCAGGCTCGCTGATGGCAGCCACACGGATGGGCGCATAGTGATACTGCTCGTTGGGAATCTCGTTCTCATAGGTCGTGCGGTTAAACGTGTCGCCCACTGCCACCGTTTGCAATGTGCCGGTGTTGTCGTAGTATTGCAGCGGTGTCGCACCGTCATAGGTCGCCGTGTAGTCCACCGGCACCGTCAGATGGTAAGGTCCGTTGGGGTCGAGGTTGTCGTACACGTCAATGTTGTCCAGACCCGGATAGGATTCATCGAGAATGAGGTCCAGCGCGTCGTAGTTGAACGTGAAGTGCTGTCGGTCCTCGTCCGAGAACGAGCACCACGACTCCACCGCGCCGTAGTTCTTGGTATTATCATACCATTGTCCGCCGTAGTTGCCCTCGCTCTTGCAATAGTACGCGTCGCTCATGTGCTCCATTATCGCTGCCGTGGTCACCTCAAAGTCGGAGGCAAGGCGCGCCACATCGGCCGCCGTGAGCAACTCGCCGTAGAGCACATAGTTCTCCTTGTCAAACTCCAGGGTGCTCGTGCACACCAGTGCCGCGGCAAACTTGGCGCGCGTGGTCGCATCCAAGGCGTTATACTCGGTCTCGCTAATCGCAGTGCCGGTGTTGAGCGTCTTCTCCATGCCGCCGTACACATAGGTCACCTGCTCGGTCGCCATGTAGGCACGCTCAACCTCAGCCTGGTCCTCGAGTGCGGCACGACGCTCGGCGGTGATCGTCGTGGTGTAGTTGTACCACACGTCGCGCGGCAGTATCTCGCCCCGGTCATAGTGACGCTGGCCGTACACGCCCGACGTGAGCGGTCGGAACGTCGGTCCCTCGATGTATGTCTCCTTCTGCACATCGCTCAGCGCGGTATACTCGGCTGTCGTAATTTTGCCGTTGGTTCCGCTCACTGTCGAGTAGTAGCCATCCCACACCGCCGGCATGTCCATGTCAAAGGTCAACGCGTAGCCCGTGTCGTGGCTCGCATTGTTAGACAACCGCAACGCCTCTTCATGGCTAATCGTCTCGCCCATCTGATTGAGGTAGGTGTGGGTGCCGGCTATAAACCGCTTGTATGCCGAGGTTGTCCCGTCATCCTCGAGCACAAACTCGCCCGGCTGGTACTCCACGCCGTCAATGGTGCACACAATCGGATTGGTAAACGTGCGCTGCACGAAGAGCATGCGCTCGTTTTGCGGCAGCAATTCGTAGTCCCAATAGTTAATCACATCGTTCAGATAGAACGTGCGTGTCTCGTTGTCAACACGTACACCATCCTCGTCGATCTTCCCCGTGCGGGTATAGTCGCTATAGTAGGCATACATGTTAGGCTGGATGTTGACCAGCGTCAGGTTGCCGTGGTTGCTCGCCGTGATGGTCAACGGTATCTTAACCGAGGTGGCATAGGCGGTCGCCGAGCCGGTGTATGCCGAGATGTACTGGTCGTAGATGTACACCTCGCCCTTGACAAACCAGTAGTGAGCCGGCGATGCCACATAGCCGTCGGTGTACATGGCATTGTGCGGGAAGCAGTCGTCAACGATGCGCTTCTTGACACCGTGCACAAAGTTTCCGCTGGTTTGGATGTTCTCCAGTTGAGCCTCGTTGTAGGTGTAGCGCTTGAAGGTCACCGCACGCTGGTTGAAGGTTGACAGGGTCACGTTCTCGTACTCGGGGTGGAACGACGGCGTGCCGTGCTCGTTCTTGGCGTACACATATCCGCCACCCACGTCGGCACGCACGTTAATAAGGTCAAGCTCGACCACGCCGGTGATGTAGCCGTAGTCCTTCACATCGGCTGTACTGTGCTCGGTAGTCAACTCGAGGAACACACCCGACGCCAATGCCACCTGGTTGTGACACAAGGCGGTGTTGCGCTTGCGGTTCTTGGCGTTATCGCGCTTCCACTGCAGGTAGCTCGTGTGACCATCGGCATTGCCGCTATCGGTCTTGCGGACGTCCTCAAACTTCACGTCGCTCGACATGTTGCCCAGGCGGTTCACCACACTGTAGATGCCGAAGTAGTTACCGTGGATAGCATCCTTCTCGTCGGTGTCGCCGGCTGTCGACGGCTGCGCATTGAGCGATAGCTCACCGATGCGGTTGATGGTATAGTTGGTGTAGTCCACCACGTCGGTCACACGGTCGCGGGCGCCCTGCAGCACCATGCGCGAGCCGAACACACCGGCAAAGTCGGCACGTTGCAACGTGTTGAGCAGTCGACCGGCATAGATTGAGCAGAAACCAGCCTTGACCCAGTAGCTCTCGTCCTTATACTCGGCGGGGAAGGCATTGTAGTCCTCCTCGCTCACCGTGTCACCGTAACCATAGTGATGGCCGTTGATGGTGATGCCACCATTGACCACACACTCGTACTTGAGCTCAAAGTAAGCCCTCTCGCGGTCGCTCAACTGGGCGTACTGCTCAAGGGAGATGGACTGCTCGAGGCCGTAGTAGTCGGTGCCGTAGTTCTCAATGTGCAACTCGCGGTAGCCGTTCACGATGGCGAGGTTGCCACCGCCGTACAGGCCGCCGGTGTGCTCGGTACCGATGGTAATGAGGTCACGATGATACACGTCGCGCAATGTCGCCGTCACATTGCCGAACACCGTGGTCGCGTT